>JBBSLR010000296.1:0-4730 GCA_038255045.1 Phormidesmidales cyanobacterium | reverse complement strand
GCGGGTGTCGTTCCAGTCGGTAATGGTGCCGTAGTCGCCATTAAACTGAAAGAAATCCCGCAGGGCATAGTGGTTATGCTTTTTAGGAAATTTTTTGTGCAGACGGTGGGCGTTTTCTGTGGTCATAACCATGGTTGAACAGGCCTTGTAAGACTGTTTTCAGTGATAACTATAATGTGCCCAAGCCCGCGCAAAATTAACAGGGCTAAAGGGCGATGTCAGCTGGGCTTACCCCTAACCTCAACTCTCAAACAATGAAGGTTTCAGCGTTACAGCTGGTCGGTCACCCCCTCAGTTGATACAAAACGTAGTAATTAGCCCGTGGCGCAAATCGCCCGGCGAACTGTGGTGAGTCTGCCGGGCGATAACCTTCGGGCGATAACCTTTAGCGCTGCGGCTGCGGCGATGGACGCAGCCATCATCTCAGTCACACTCTTCTTGGCCACTCTGATGTCAGAAGAAGTTGAGACCCCTAGAGGTAGCCTAAACAGCCTCACCCAGGGTGACACGGCTCAGTTCTAGAATGGGCAAAAATAGTTTTAGCTCTTCAGCGTTGAGGTATTGAGCAATCACCTCTTGCATGGCTATGTAGGTGAGTTGGCAGCTTTCCTGGGCACCATAGGCGCGCATGATAGTTTGAAACCAGGTCAACAGGTTGTCTTTAAAGCGCTCGGGGTCGTCGAGCAGCAGAGCCGTGGCGCTGTAGCGCAGCACCCGCACCGTGTCGCGCTGCCACTTGGCGGTTAGGTCTTGACCACCAATTAAAAACGCGTCGGGCTTTTGGGCCTTGAGCTTAGCCATCACCTGGGCAATGATTTGCTGCTCAGCCCCCTGAATCTTCTGGTAAGCCCGCAGTCGGGTGCTGACCGAAGATAGGTAGCTCTGGAAAAACATCAGCTCTGTGTCGGAGGCGTAGCGGCCATCGGTGGCTTGTACTAGGGTTTGAATGTTAGAGAGCATGCAGACTAGGTCTCTTATGGGAAGGTAACTGTATTATCCCCGTATGTTTCGAAATGCAAACAAAATTAAGGCCGAAAAATTAACTTTGTTTATTTTGCTGTCTTGTGTTTCAGGGAGAGAGGTGTTCTAGAGCGGTTCAACCGCTTTCTCAGGCATTTTTAGGGATATATGGATCCAGTTTGTCTGCCTGCAATAAAACTTAAACCCGCTGGGGCCATGATACCGAAGCTCTCGTAGTAATCTGGTGGACATGGAATGACCCCCTATCCAAGCCTGCCATGGCTTTGTGCAATTAATTTGTACAATTGGCCTGGGCTGGGGTTTGGCCTGGGAAAGCTGCCATTAATATTGAATTTCAAGAGGCATTGTTCATGGTTCAACGTGGTTCTAAAGTTCGTATTCTCCGCAAAGAGTCTTACTGGTATCGCGAAGTTGGCACCGTTGCCACCGTTGACCAGAGCGGCATCAAATACCCTGCGGTAGTGCGCTTTGACAAGGTCAATTACGCGGGCATTAACACAAATAACTTTGCCCTGTCTGAACTGCAAGAGGTGGAAGCGCCTAAGGCGGCTAAGAAGCCCGCTGCTAAGCCCGCGGCTGCCCAGGGTTAGACTCGCCGAGCAGATGCTTGGCTCAGTCGGAAGCTGCCGTCGGTTTCCTAGGCGGGCTCATGGGGTTGAGGCTGGTTCTAACTCACTAAACCCCATCCGGTGGTTAAGGCCTGTGTTTCGGCACGGGCCTTATTTTTTGTGGGTAGATCTTTGTGGGTAGATCTTCCCGGCCTTTAGCCCCCGATGGGTTGCTATAGTTCTGGGTTGCTATAGTTCAAAGACACACCGTGATGGGGGCTAAGGCCCAGGGCTAAACTGTGCCAGAACTACCTGAGGTTGAAACCGTGCGTCGGGGGCTAGAGCGAGTAACGCCGGGCCATCGATTAGAAGGGGGGCAGGTGTTGCTGGCGCGGGCGATCGCCCACCCCACCGCCGCTGAGTTTTTGGCCGGGCTAACCGGGGCCACCCTCAGCGCCTGGCACCGCCGGGGCAAATATTTGCTGGGCCAGCTTACCCAGCCCGACGGCAGCCCTGGTGGCTATCTGGGGGTGCATCTGCGCATGACCGGCCAACTGCTGTGGCTCGACCCCCAAACCCCTGTGCAGACCCACTGCCGGGTGCGGCTCGGGCTGAGCGACAACCACGAGCTGCGCTACGTTGACCAGCGCACCTTTGGCCGCCTCTGGTGGGTGCCCCCAGGGGTGGCCCCCGAAGTAATTATGACGGGCTTAAAGGCTCTGGGGCCAGAGCCCTTCGATGAGGCTTTTTCGGTGGCCTATCTGCGCCAGCGTCTGGGCCGCAGCCGCCGACCGATTAAAAATGCCCTGCTCGATCAGCGGCTGGTGGCGGGCATTGGCAACATCTACGCTGACGAGGCCCTGTTTATCAGCGGGGTGAGGCCGCTAACGCTGTGCGATCGCCTTGGCCCCAAGCGGCTCCAGCGCCTGCACAGCGCCATTCGCGCGGTGCTGACCACCAGCATTGAGTCGGGGGGCACCACCTTTAGCGACTACCGCGATATCTACGGTGTCAACGGCAACTACGGCGGCGTGGCCTGGGTTTACGATCGCGAGGGGTTACCCTGCAAGGTTTGTGCTACTGCCATTACTCGCCTCAAGCTAGCGGGGCGATCGGCCCACTACTGTTCGCATTGTCAGCGCTAGGGGATGGCGGGTAGGTGAGTAGAGGGTAGGTGAGTAAGGATGTGTGCCTGAGCGAAGGACAAGGCCGTCGACGGGTGGGGAATATTTGACCGATAGATTTCGTGTAGAGTAAGGCAGAAACGGATAGAGAATAGACCTATGGCAGCAACTCTGAAGCGGGGCGACATGGTGCGGGCCGTGCGCGAAAGGCTAGAAAACAGCCTCGAAGCAACCGCCAGCGATACCCGGTTTCCGCCCTATCTGTTTGAAACCCAGGGCGAGATCTTAGAAACCAGTGAAGACTACGCGCTAGTCAAGTTTGGCAAAGTGCCCACCCCTAACATCTGGCTGCGCCTTGACCAGCTCGAGAAATTTTAGCCTGCCAGGTGGTCGAGGCTAAGGCTACCGATTTTTAGAACTCAAAAAGCCCTATTGAGCAGTCTCTAGAGACTGCTCAATAGGGCTTTTTCGTAGAAGCAACAGCTGGGCCGAAAAGGGCTACAGCTCAGAATCAATCGGTAGTCCACCCTGGTCAATGGGGCCACCGACATCGAGCACCGACGATATTTCAGGAATCGGGAATGCCGGCTGGTCTAGGGCGATGTGCAGCGCCTCGGGCTGTGAACCCGTAGCCATGCGCCAGGCTCCGTTGCCTGCCCCAGCTCCCCCAGATAGTAGATGAATGACGCTAAAGGCGGCCACCCCGGCACAGGCCATGGTTGCTAGCCTAAGGCGGTGATTGAGCTGGTGAAACACCCCGCCCAAAGTCTCGTCTGAGTCACAGGCAGGTGGGCAAACTTGGGTGCGCATGCCCTGGCGTAGATTTAGCAGACGATTGTAAAGACAGCGAGTATCATCACAGTCTCTGAGCCAAAACAATACCTGCTGGCGCTCATCGGGGGTTACTTCACCATCTAAATAGGCGCTCAATAACTCAAAGCGATCGCGCTTAGTGGCGTCTAAGCCGTGACCGCAGGGCGTAACGGGCGGCAATGCTTGGCCATTGTCCTGCACCGATTCGGTGGGCAACGACTGAACGTGACTAGGCGTGTAAGAGAAGGTAGTCATACCAGAAACAACACCTGGATTGAGCAACTAAACAACGATCAGGGTAGACAGTAACTCACCTAGCAACAATCTAGGTGCAGTATTTTCACTGCCGCTACTGATCATAATGCCAACACCCTGAAATCGGTAATCCCCCCGACGGTAATTCATAGAGTCTGAGTCTATTTCCCGAGATAGATCTCTCAGGAAGTGCGACCCAGCCCAATATTTGCCGACTGGCCAGGGATTGATCGATATCGATAGATCAATGGCCTAATAGCCCAGAATCAATGGCCTAGGTAGGGTTGCAGGTCAGCCTGCAGCCGTTGTCTAGCGCGGGCAATGCGTGATTTGACCGTGCCCAGAGACACTTCGGTCATATCGGCAATCTCTTCATAGGAGAGGCCCTGAATCTCTCTCAGCACGATGGTGGTGCGAAAGACTTCAGGCAGATCGGCGATCGCCCGATGCAGCTGGTCGTAAAACTCCTGGGTCATCATGGCGTCCACGGGGCCGGGCGCATTGGCGGGCACATCCCAATCAATCGTGCCATCCTCAAGGTTGAGGGGGGCATCTAAAGAAAGGGTGGCGCGGTTACGCTTGCGCCGGCGCAGTTCGTCATAGAAGAGATTGGTGGTGATACGCCCTAGCCAGCCCTTAAACTTAGCTGGGTCGTTTAAGCGACGCATATTGCGATATACCCGAATCCAGACTTCTTGGGCCAGATCGGCGCGATCAGACCAGTCGGGGGCGAGGTGGTAGAGCAGCTTGTCTACATGACTTTGGTAGCGATGCAAAAGTTCAGCAAACATCAGCCGTTCGGGCCGTAGCCGCTGCTGGCAAAGAGCTACCAGTTCAGTGCTGGTCAATTGTTCAGGCTTTACAGCGGGCTTGGGGGCGCTGAGAGAAACAGACCAGGTCGAGAACATAGATTGACTCATAACTTCTAGTAGTAGGCCGACATTTACATGACCACCGGCAAACCGCTGGGGCTTGCGTTGAGGTGGCGTTGTGGCTCCAAAGACAAGCG
>JBBSLR010000295.1:0-4736 GCA_038255045.1 Phormidesmidales cyanobacterium | reverse complement strand
GTGATGACGAGGCGGACGCCTTTGGCCATGACTGTTTACCTGAAAATAGGGCTGGCAAAAATAATACACAGTCTTTCATTATTTCACAGGCTGCTCAGATCTGCCAAATTTGATTTTGCAAAGCTGGGGATAAATATGGGAAGCAGGGGTAGGGTGGGCAATGCAAGGTCACAACCACCAGGGAGTGAACGCCCTGGCTCATGGCGGAAGTCTGCTAAAGCAGACTGGGGACCTTAGCTCCCAATCCTCGTTAGAGGATTTCTGCTTGGAGCCTGGAATTTTGAGTCCCAGGCTCGGCGGACAGTATGGCTAAACTCATCCACTCACTCACTAATCCACTCACTCACTCACTCACCTTCTGCTCCACCCCAAACCCCACCAGCACCAGACTATCCAGCGCCTCACCCTCAGCGGGGCGATGGTAGTTGAGAATGCGGCGGATGCGGGTGGTGGGGTTGACCAGCAAAATGGAGTCGACGGAGACAACTTTGGTGTAGGGGGTGGTCATCAGCAGTTCGCGGTTGCTCTGGTCGTAGGTGAATCTGGAGATGATCGGGCGGTCTTCTTCGTAGGCGCGATCGCGCAGATAGTCTCCACTCAGCACCGTCCCTGCCTGCTGCTGGGGCACAAACAAGGCCCGCAGCTCCTGGGTGACTTCTTCGCCTTTGTCGGAGACGGTGTGGAAGGCCAGCTGGAAGCCGGGGAGGGAGTCGATCTCATCCACTTCGCCGTAGCCGTTGTCGGTGAGCACTTTGCGGCGCAGGTCGGGGGTGATGGCATCGACGCGGAAGTCGGTGTGCGATCGCTCTATCTCTTGCTGGGCAATGTAGTGGTAGGTGCGCTCAATCGACCACTGGCCAATGCAGCAGTCAAAGAAATAGGTGATGTCAGCTAAATCCATCGCTTAGCCCCAGGGGATGTGCGGCAGTTCTTACGTTACCAGGCTTTACAGGTACCCTGACCAGTCGCCAAAAGCTATAGATCAAAGAAATTAAGTATTAATGCTTACAGAAGCTTCTGGAGAGCTGCGTAGGATGAACGGCAGGTTTCGCCAAATACCCCGCTCGGGTAATTGCCGGGTCTATATCTGGCCACTATGATGAAGAAGCCTGAAGTTAAGAAATGCAACAATCCAGCTTTATGGATTGACTTCTCTCGTTCTATGTCCGTTCGCCTGGATGGTTGACCATGCCCTTCTCCGCTGACACCGCCCGCATTTTGGCTGAGCCTCTGGTTCGGTCTTTCTTTCAAGAGACCGCCGGAGATTGGCGATCAGAGCGTCGCTACTACACGCTCAAAAGTGGCGAAACCCAGGAGGTGGTAAGCCAGATCACCATCGAATTTCTGCCCGCTGGGGCATCCCAACTGCTAGAACTGGCTGACCTGCATCAGCTTGACCCCAGCAAGCCTCTAATTTGCGGCACCACTGTCACCTGGGAGAGTGACTACGTGGGCACGGGCAAGAAACCGGTGAAGGGCAGCACCATTTTTGGGGCACGGGGGCAGACGCTGTATCGCGATCGCGGCTTTGCCACCCCTAAGCCCGTTACCGCCCAGTTTCACTTCAACGACAGCCGCACCCTGGTGCTCAAAACCCAGTACAACGACTCATCCTTTGAGGAAGAACTGCGGCTGATCGGTCAGCGCTACCGCACCCGCCAAACCGTCATTTCCCGTGCCGGGGAGGAGATCATGATCGGGCAATACCTAGAAACTCGGGTTTGAGGTTAATTTTGTGGCCTAGATGCTGCTAGGAAGGGGCTCACTCGGATTAGTGTTCTAGGTATAGCCGTAGCTGAAGAGGCGAGCATGCTGATTGACCTGAGCCACACCATAGAGCACGGCATGATCACCTACAAAGGTATCCCTGGCCCCATCATTTGTGATTTCCTCAGCCGGGAAGCCTCGAAGGCCCACTATGCCAAAGGCACCACTTTCCATATTGGCAAAATCGAAATGGCGGCAAATACCGGCACGTACATCGATTCGCCCTTCCATCGCTATGCCGATGGCAAAGACTTATCAGAACTAGATCTAGAATCCATCGCCGATGTCGAAGGGCTAGTGTTCCGGGCTGACCCAGCGCAACGGGCGATCAGCCCAGAGTTGTTTGCAGGGGCAGCGGTTCAGGGCAAAGCCATACTCGTACACACTGGGTGGGCTCAGCACTGGCGCACAGCTCAGTACTTTGAGGGGCATCCCTTTCTAACCGCAGCGGCGGCAGAGTGGCTCCGAGCCGCTGGCGCTCGACTGGTGGGCATTGACTCACTCAATATTGACGACACTAGCGATGGTTATCGCCCCGTGCATTCGATCTTGCTGGGTGCAGATATTCCCATCGTTGAGCATATGTGCAACCTCGAAAGTCTTCCCCAGTCGGGCTTTAAGCTCCACGCTGTACCCGTCAAGATTCAAAGCTTTGGCACGTTTCCCGTGCGTGTTTATGCGGTTACTCAACCATAGATTGGTTGGTCACCTGGCGCTACCCTACGAGTATTAAGACTTCTAAAATTCCTAGCGGGTTTGGACGACAGTGGGGCTAACCAATCCCCAGTGGGGGTTGCCTTCGCCGGTGGTGAGGCTGACCCAGCCCAGCCCTTCGCTGGTGCCGACCCAGATCTTGTTGCCCGTATTGGGCGAGAGCGACAGGATGCGCCCGGAGGGCAATGAGGGCACCTGGCCCAGCAGTTCACCGCTGTCGGGTTTGATCTTAAACAGACCTGCAGTGGTACCCACCCAAAGATTTCCGGCCTGGTCAAATTCGACCGTTTGCACGTTTTTATCGCGCATTGTCCCCACCGATCGCACCAGTTCAGACCGCACCGGATCGACGACCAGCAGACTGCTGGCAGTGCCGACCCACAGATTTCCCTCCGGGCCGAGGGTAATCGACTGCACCGCGCCGCCGGGCAGGGCACCGACTTCGCGAATGGGGAAGGCATTGGCCGTATTGATCTGCACTAGGCCGCTGAGGGTGCCGACCCAGAGGTTGTTGTTGCCGTCGAGGGCGAGGGCGTTGGCGCTCACCCCTGACAGGCGCTGCACGGTGGTCATCAGCAGGCCGCGATCGGGGCTGATCATGACCAGGCCGCGATCGGTACCCGCCCAGAGAAAGCCGCGACTGTCGATCAGCAGAGACAGCACCCGGTTGGAGGGCAGGGTAAAGTTTTGGGCCGTGATCACGTTGGTGCGAGGGTCAACCCGCACCAGACCGTCAAAGGTGCCTACCCAAATGCGACCGACCCGGTCTTGGGCCAGGGATTCGAGGGTGCGACTGGGCATTCTCACCCGCTGGAGTATGCGCCCGGTTTCGGGATTGATGCGTGAGAGACCGGCCCAAGAGCCGATCCAGAGATCGCCGGTAAAGTCGGGCTGTAGGGCGGTGACCCGGTAGTCATTGGCGATCGCCGCCTGGGCCAGAGATGTAGGTTGCAGGGGCGGGGGGGATAGCCGTGGGGCGGATTCCCCGAGGGTGACGTAGGGGGTAGGGGGTAGGGGGTGAAGACTCCCCGGTGACAGTGTTAGCGACGATAGAACCAGCAGGCTTAACATATCTCTCTCCCCACGTTTTGCGGTGGCGTGCAACAGCCTCTAATGGATTGTCCTTAAAGGATTTGAGCGCCTCAAGCGTTACAGTATATCGGCAATCTCAGGGAGCGGCGTCCCTAGGCCGATTTTGTTGACCAGCACTCCCAGGGCGTAGAACCGAGACGGCTTCAAAGAACTTGAGAAACCCACACGTTGGTTCACCTTGATTCATAATTTTTAGTTATGAATGTATACAGATCTTCCAAAATTAAACTTATCCAATCACTGATAGTATGCTAACCATACGGTAATCAAAAATACTAAAGACACTCGCAGGGTAGCCGTCTTGAAGGCTGCCTTAAGGGATGTTTTGGTATTTTTACTCGTCTCAAATTTGCGTGGACTGACCGGGGCTTGGGCTGAGCAAGGCTTCCTTAACCGAGGAGGCTTATTTGTGTGGGGCTGAGCTGCAGGGGTTCGCTTGAGGGATTTCTTAGATTCACAGGAAGGGAGATATGTCTTACTCTCAGACAACAACTCAGTCAAAATCGGGCTATAAAGCCGGGGTTCAGGACTACAAACTGACCTACTACACTCCGGACTACACCCCCAAGGATACTGACATCCTGGCGGCGTTTCGGATGACCCCCCAGCCCGGTGTGCCGCCCGAAGAGTGCGCCGCCGCCGTGGCCGCTGAATCGTCTACCGGTACCTGGACCACGGTGTGGACCGACCTACTGACCGACATGGATCGGTACAAGGGTCGCTGCTACGACATCGAGCCGGTACCCGGCGAAGACAACCAGTACATCTGCTACGTGGCCTACCCCCTCGATCTGTTTGAGGAAGGCTCGGTCACCAACCTGCTGACCTCCCTGGTGGGCAACGTGTTTGGTTTCAAGGCCCTGCGCGCCCTGCGTCTCGAAGACCTGCGCATTCCCGTGGCCTATCTGAAGACCTTCCAAGGGCCTCCCCACGGCATTCAGGTGGAGCGCGATCGCCTCAACAAGTACGGTCGTCCGCTGCTGGGCTGCACCATTAAGCCCAAGCTCGGTCTGTCGGCGAAGAACTATGGCCGGGCCGTGTACGAGTGCCTGCGCGGTGGTCTCGACTTCACCAAAGACGACGAAAACATCAACTCTCAGCCCTTCCAGCGGTGGCGCGATCGCTTCCTGTTTGTGGCCGACGCTATCCACAAAGCCCAGGCT
>JBBSLR010000294.1:0-4762 GCA_038255045.1 Phormidesmidales cyanobacterium | reverse complement strand
GCTTTTTTAATCGAAAATATGACTGAAGCAATTGCCGACTTAGTTGTCGCTCACCCGATGGTGAAATTTCAGCGCCAAGTTGAGTCTCTAGTTAAGAAATCTAAAGTCGTTAGCCCCAACGACCCCATTTGGAAGATTGCCTTTCTGTTTGGCGATGACTGGAGCCACTGGAAGCACGAGCTAGAGGAGTATGACTTCTCGACCCTAGACCCGATCCAAGAGCTGCTAGCGGTGCAGTCTTGGGAAGAAGATTGAGGAGGTCTCTAGGAAAGAAAATACTACCAGGTAGGGGCGCAGAGCCTGCGTCCTTAGGAGGCCGCAAAATCCTTGGGTATTTTCGTTTCTAGAATTGTCCTACGTTCGTATCAGCTCAGAAGCTTTCAGGTCAGAGGTGACATCGTTATAAGTCTGCTAGCGATGTCATATCTGGCTGAAGTTTGATGCGCACTAGAATGGTCGTGATATTGTCATGACCATTTTTTTCGTTAGCCAAATCAATCAGCTGAGCTACCCCGGCTTCTAGGTTTGCCCGAGAGCTGAGTAGGCCTGTCACATGGCTATTGACATGGCGCTCTAGCAAGTCGTTATCGCTCAGACCATCGGAGCACAGCAGCAGCAGCGTGTCTTCGGTAATTTCGTGGTAAGCAACGCTGGGAAACAAATCTTCTTTGCTTCTGGGGCCGAGGGCTTGGGTGAGCTGATAGGCGTCGGGGCGAGCGTAGGCCAAGGCTGGCTCTACCCCCCGGTTGATTTCGCGCTGGCCAACTTCGTGGTCTAGGGTAATCTGTCGCAGCCCCCGTCGTTTGCTGTAGCTGTAGAGGCGGCTGTCGCCCACATGGGCGACGGCAATGTCTAGGTTATGCACCAGCACCATGACCAAGGTGGTGCCCATACGCCCAACCCCTGAAGTGGCGTTCGATTGATTTATGTCAAAGATGGCTTGGTTGGCGGTGGTCACCGCCTCGGCCAGAACGCTCTGGTCGGGCAGCTGGTCGCCCCAGTGCTGGGCTAAATAGTCTCGCAGGGTGCGCACTGCGAGCTGGCTGGCGACCTCTCCGGAGGCGTGACCACCCATGCCATCACAAAGAATATAAAGCCCTTTAGACCGCAGTACGGTGCCCTGGGGGCTGCTCACTCTGTGAAGCTGAGTTTGGGTAAAGAACCAGTCTTCGTTGTGGTGGCGCTGCTGACCCACGTGGCTTTGACCGGCGTCATCTAGGTGAGCCAGCTTCATGGGCAGCACCATAGTGGGTGCTTCGATGCCACCGCCGCCTTCGTCTTCAGCCATCTCCTGGGTGTCGAAGACAGCATCTGACTCTAGGTCTAGATCGTTCAGGGGAATGTCTAACTCAGCCTCTGAGCCAGGGTTGATTGCTTCGGTGTCAGACCAGGTGATGTCTGGTGAATCTGGCACCGGCTCTTGATAGGTTTGGGCCAGCTCGGCAAGGGTGTCTTGCAGATGGTTGAGGTTGAGCACTGTGCCTTTGATCAGGGCATCTACCAAGGCCTGCACCGCAGGCGGCAGGGTGGTCGAGCTGCTGTCCACCAGATCTTGCCACATTTGGCCCAGGGCCGAAAGCGGTGGGGGCGACTGATTGGCCCCTTGGTCAATTTGGGTGAGGCAGAGCAGGCTGTTTTCGCTGAGGGCAAGTCGCTGGGGGTTGAGCAGGGTGGCTCGCCCCTGCCAGGGGGCCAAGGCCTGCCACAGCAGCGTGGTCTCAAATAACCACTGGATGTGTTGTAGTGGCTCATCAATGGCCGCCCACCCCATGCCCAGGGATAGCCAGATGCTGCGGTCTTCGATCAGAAGCAGGGTGCGATCGCCGGTCGACCAGGCATTGTGCAGCTCAGGAATAATCGGGAAATAGTCGGCCTGGAGCGCCATGTAGGGGTAGGCGGGAGCTGGCACTGTAGCCGCTAGGGGTTCACTGGCGGGGTCGAGGCTAGGGGTTTCAAGCCAGGCCTGCTGTAGCGCTTGCAGGGGCGAACTGGCCGCAGGCTGGCAGTCGAGCACTATGAGCACCGCCGGCTCAGAGGAAAAAATGCCAGATGGTGCATCAATCAGGCGGTAGCGCTGCTCGGCATCTAGGTAGGAGTGGCTGCCGTCAACAGCCGCCGGAATGATCGCCGCTGGGGCCACCCCGGGGGCCGGAATATCAATTACTCGCCAGCGCTGAAGCGGCTGGCCACATTGTTCGCAGGACCGCTGTGAATCAGTATTTTCAAACTCACAAAAAGGGCAACTCAGCATCCTAGCGATGATCCAAAGTTAGGCCAGCTAGCCGTTAATTCACAGAAAACACTTCACAGAAAACACGTTACAGAAACCCCCAGCCCTGGTTGCACCGGTCAGCCGCAGCTGAGGATTAGGGTTGAGGCCAAAATCTGGTAGTGCAGTCATCTTCACCCGCCAACAAAATCACCCGCCAACAAAACAGCGTAAAGATTAGTCTACGGCCTGCTAAGTGTTGCATGGGTGAAATCTAAAGCTCCCCACTGCAAGCCTATGGTAGCTTAATGCCTTGGCCCTGACATGCTTAACCCATCGATTTCTGACCTAGCCGAGGCCAAGTTACGGCGGGTAGGGCTAGAGCCGCAGCAAGGCTTGCTGCTCGGCTGGGGTCGTGAATCGCCATTCACCCGGCTGTAGTGAACCTAGGCTGAGGTGGGCGATCGCCACTCGTACCAGCCGCAGCGTGGGGTGGCCAACGGCGGCGGTCATGCGGCGCACCTGGCGGTTTTTGCCCTCCTCAAGCGTCATTTCTAACCAGGCGGTCGGAATGCTCTGGCGATCGCGAATCGGCGGCTCTCGCGGCGGCAGGGGCGGGGCGGCGGCCAGCAACTCAACCCGGCAGGGGCGAGTGCGATCGCCCTTGATGGTCACTCCCTGACGCAGCTGGGCTAGGGCCGAGGGGTCTGGCCCATGCTCGACCTGTACCCAGTAGGTGCGGGGGTGGGCAAACCGTGGATCGCTGAGCCGATGCTGCACTTGGCCATGGTTGGTGAGCAGCATCAGCCCTTCGCTATCGCGGTCTAGCCGCCCCACCGGATAGACATCGGCAACTGGAACAAAGTCTTTGAGGGTCAGGCGCGGCGAGTCATTGACCGGGGGCGTGCTCCCCTGGCTGAACTGACTCAGCACGTTGTAAGGCTTATAAAACAGCACAAATTGGTACGCCATACCCCTGCCCTAAACCAGATCTAAACGACAGGGCAGATTTCGCCGAGAGCCAACGGAATTTGGTCGGAGAGACGGCGCTAAGAGCAGTAAGACATAGCCCCCATAGACTGAGATTGGATTGACCGGCTGCAACATTTCATTGCAACGTTTGTGGAAATGTTGAGAAACCACAGCGAAAGAGTTCTGGCCGATATGCTGATCCCTATAGGACTGACTGTGGCAGGACACCATGATGGAATTCGGGAATAAGTATCGTTTCACTTGCACCCTCACCTTTGGTGATATCTACGGCCAAATTATTGCCTGGCTGGTCATTTTATTCATTAGCCTGGCGACATCTCTGGCGCTGATGGGCGCTCGACAGCCCGTGTTTGCTCTGGCCACCGTAGGGCTGATCTTGGTGCTTTCCCTCCCCTTCCTGCTGTTTGCCTTCGTCACCACCCTGTTCAACCACATTGAGTTTGAGACGGTGGAAGCTGGCCAGGCTAAGACCGGCTCTTCAGGTAGTCCGGTTAGCTCGACCGCCCCAGCGCAGGCCCGGCGCTAAGGGATCAGAAATTAAATAACAGGCCAGCGTCATTCCCGCGCAGTGTCTGCCCCCGCGAAGGCGTGGGGCGGGCATCCATCATGGGTCTTCTGCTAACGTCGGTATCTTATTTCAACGCCAGCCCCTAACCTATTCGGCTGGATCGGCGGCGTCCGGCACTGGCGCTGGAATATCGGCTGTTTCACCGCCGGCCTCTGGCGCTGGCTGGCCTTGGGTAGACATCAGCTCGACTTGGTCTTTGAACTGAGCCGGTGCCAAGGCTGTGGCCTGGGCAAAGAGCGCCTGGGCTGAGTCGGTGTCTCCCTGCTCTCGCACCACCAGTGCCTTAGCTAGCACCGGGCGAAAGTCTTCTGGAGCGACAGCAATGGTTTCGTCATAGATGGCCAGCGCCTGGTCAGGGCTGTTAGATTCTACATGCACCTGGGCCAGCAGCAGCTTCACCGCGATCGCATCAATGCCGGTCGCCGTCCCCTCTGACTGCAAGCGATCATTAGTTTTAAGGGTGTCTTGCAGCAGGCCAATGGCGGCCTGGGGGCGGCCCTGCTGCACCAGCAGCACCGTTAGCCCCTGGAGTGCGTTCATATTGCCGGGCTGCTGATCGATTACCTGGCGGTAGGTCTGGGCCGCCCCTTCTAGGTCACCCATTTGCTGTTTGGTTTGAGCCAGTAGTACCGCGTAGTCAGGTACACCGGGGTTGAGCTCGACCAGTTTTTCTAGGGGGGCAACGACTCCCTCAATGTCATTGAGCTGAATGCGGGCATCCACTAGGCCCTCAAGGGCGGTCTGATTGTCGGGTTCGCGCTCTAGCACCAGCTCGTAGCCTCGGGCCTGGGCTTCTAGTTCGGCCTGCATAGAGGTGAGGTCGGCGGCGGCGGGAGCCTCGGCGGCATCGTTTCCCCGACGGTTGCTAGCCCCGCCCAAAAAAGGTAGCAGCGACAGCGACAAGAAAGCGGCTAGGGCCAGGGTCAAAACGGTGCCAACGAGCCAACGGTTGCGGTTTGCGGTCACGGGTCTACCTCATCTGGGGGTGCAAG
>JBBSLR010000293.1:0-4763 GCA_038255045.1 Phormidesmidales cyanobacterium | reverse complement strand
TAGGCCTGACCGGCGATCGCCCCCTCCCGGTCAAAAATAATCGCCCGGTTGCCAGTGGTGCCCAGATCCAGGGCCATGATGTGGTTAGCAGTCATCTGTATCTTTGGGTTTGCAGCGCCAAAAGCTTAGCAAACTACGCCCCACCCTGCCCCATCCTGAAGACAGATCTTTAGATCAGGGCTGCCCCAATTCCGTCACCCCATTTCGTCACCCCATTTCGTCAATCGCCTAAGGTCAACTGAGCGATAAAATCAACCGTAGAGAGCACTGTAAAATCTACTCCCTGAAAATCGCTGGCGTCACGCGTGACTAGCGCATCTAGGTCGTCAAGAAAAGCACAGGCCAGCTGCACTCCATCTTCAAAATCGTGCAGATTTAGAGCTAAGGCTCGCTGAATCACCTGAGAATTTACGGCACAGAGGTTTAGCCCCAGCATTAGTTTAGCGATGGCCTGTAGCGCCACATCGCGCCCTTGCAGCTTTCGCACAATATAGAAAATATTTGTAACTGTAGTTGCTGCAATATAGCCCTGGATTTTACCCGCTTCAACTAAGGCAAAGAGGGTGGTCGCTGCTTCTACAAAAGGCTGTCGCTCCAAAACAATATCCAACACAACGTTGGTGTCGATTAAAACCCTCATTGATATTTCTTAAGATATTTCTCAATGAGATAGTTAGTATAGTCGTCAACAACTGCTGAATCTGTGGGTGCTTTCCCAGCGGGGTTGGCAATGCCCCTGAGACTGGTGAGGGTGCCCGAAGGAACCGAAGATAGGCAGGCCTCTTTGCCCTGCTGCTGCCCCACCTGTTGTTGAACAAACTGAGTGAAGACCAGGACGAGGCTAGCTTTTTCTTCAGGCAGGGTTTTTACCAGTTCGTAGATGGTCTCAGCTGTGCTCATGACGCCCCCATGGCTCTATCGCTTCTTTACTATGATGCTTCAAACCCTAACCTTCGGCCCAGCCCACCTCTAAAGTTCGGTATCCCCCTCCCCCGCTGAGGGGGGTATTGTGAAACAATTTTGAATATATTGACGGGTTACTACCCCCTTCTGTTGCGCCCAATATTGCGTTTATGAGGCTTGCTCCCTTGAAAGGATTCTGGATACCCCTGAAACGGCTGCTGACAGTTCTGACGGCGGTGCTGATGTTTGCGGGGGCGATCGCCCCTCCGGCCTATGCCCAAACCCCTGCCGCTGCCGCTATCGGTGGCGAGAGCTTCGTCGCTGCCGCTGTGCGCCAGGTTGGCCCGGCTGTGGTGCGTATTGACACCGAGAAGACGATCACTCGCCAGGCCAGAGATCCGATCTATGAGGATCCCTTTTTGCGCGACTTTTTTGGTGGCGGCTTTCCTCGCCAGCCCCAGGAAGAACTGCTGCGGGGCCAGGGGTCTGGGTTCATCATTGATGACACCGGCAACATTCTCACCAATGCCCACGTGGTCAACGGCGCTGATCGGGTGGTGGTCACCCTCAAAGATGGTCGCAGTTTTGATGCGATCGTCGAAGGGGTAGACGAAGTCACCGACCTGGCCGTGGTCAAAATTGACGATGGTGAGGATGATTTACTGCCCGTGGCCAGCCTGGGCGACTCTGACGCGGTAGAGGTGGGCGACTGGGCAATCGCCGTCGGCAACCCCCTGGGCCTCGACAACACCGTTACCCTGGGCATCGTCAGCACCCTGAAGCGCACCAGCAGCGCCGTGGGCATCCCCGGCAAACGGCTTGAGTTCATTCAGACCGACGCCGCCATCAACCCCGGCAACTCTGGCGGGCCGCTGGTCAACCAGCGGGGCGAGGTGATCGGCATCAACACCGCCATTCGCGCCGACGCCATGGGCATTGGCTTCGCCATCCCGATCAACAAGGCCAAAGAGGTCAAAGACATGCTGTCTAGGGGTGAGGCCGTTGTCCACCCCTACATCGGTGTGCAGATTGCCAACCTCACCCCTGAGCAAGCCCGGCGCAACAACGCAGACATCAACTCTGGCCTAGTTTTGCCCGAGGTCGATGGGGTGCTGGTGATTCGCGTGCTGGAGGGCACCCCCGCCGCTGAGGCGGGTCTGCGCCGGGGCGACGTGATTTTACAGGTAGACGATAGCTCCATTCGCAGCGCCGATGAACTGCAAATCAAGGTTGAAAATACCAAGATCGGCGACACCCTAGAGCTAAGTATTCAGCGGGGCGATCACCCCCTCAACGTGCAAGTCAAGACCGCCGAACTCCGCGAACAAGCCGATTAACCCCGTCCCCGCCAGGGAGGGTACATCCAATAGCCAAAATTCTTTAATTAGGAGACAACTTTCATGTATTCCACCGAAGACAGCGGCACTCGCAAAATTCTTTCTTCCGTTAGCCACGGTTCGATTTTTTTTAACGCCCTGGTGCTGGCGATTGGCGTACCCATTGCCATTCTGCTGATTTCCAAAGATTCGGTAATCAAGGAAAGTGCCAAAGAAGCCATCAACTTTCACATCAACATGTGGTTTTGGTGGACCGTCGCCGGCATCTTAGTTTGGCTGCTGGTCGGCATTCCCTTGCTATTTGTTCTAGGCATTGTGAACTTCATCATGCCGGTCTGGGCGATCTTCCACAGCATCACCAAGCCTGATATCGCCTTCCGCTATCCCCTAATTCTGCGGCTGTTCTAGAGCCGTTTCGCTGCCGCGTATGACGATGCCGCCACCTGCTGATCGACGATCGCGCAGGTGGCGGCATCAGTGGCGGCATCCACCGACGCCCCCATGCCCTGGGTCACAGCATTTCCCCTGGGGTCGGTCTGGGCGGCGGTGGAGACCCCCGCGCCCCATATCTCCCTGCCGAATCCACCCCCCACAATTCTTTCTGGCGAAAGGTTATTAAGTGCGATCGCACATCACGCTTCATTGCATTCCCCACCACCGCCAGCACTCCGCAAGACAATAGAGGTACGGGAGCTGGTTGCGAACTGGCTGCGAAGGTTGCGAAGCACCAACCAACCCTAGAACTGCCCGAGAGGTGCCCTGCGCCCGGAGGATATCGCCATGCTGCCCCTGATTCTGACGTACCACGAGTCGCTCTATCTCGCGACCGAACTCGGTGCCCTGGTGCTGGTGCTATTCCTCTGCTGGCTGACACCCCGCCTCGAGCGCCACCGCCCTCAGCACCCCTAAACCGCCACCCGGATCAGTCCGCGACCGTTACCGGGAGGACACCTATACCGGGAGGACACCCATGTATCAAAAAATTCTCGTCGCCCTAGACAACAGCTCCACCAGCCATGCCCTATTTGCCCAAGCCCTAGAGCTAGCCCAGACCACCGAGGCCGCCCTGCTGCTGGTTCACAGCTTGTCAAACCAGGAAGAAAGCAGCCCCCTACCGATGTCGGGCCAGCTCAACAGCATCTACTGGGCACCGGGCACCGAGCTTGACCTCGAAGCCTGGCGGCAAGCGTGGGTGCGCTACGAAACCGAGAGTTTGGATCGCCTGCGCGGCTTTACAGCCACGGCCAACACCGCTGGCGTCAGCACCGAATTTCGGCAGCTGATCGGCAATCCCGGTGCCGCCATCTGCAAAGCCGCCCAAGCCTGGGGCGCTGACCTGATTTTCATGGGCAGCCGAGGCCGCAAAGGGCTGGCCGAACTGGTGCTGGGCAGCGTCAGCAATGATGTCATGCACAAAGCCCACTGCTCAGTACTGGTGACGAAAGCAAAGGCCCTTGAAGCCGCCAAAATTCCTGCGATCGCTGGAGTCGTCGGCTAGGCATTCTAAAAAAGTCATCACCATACCCCCGAACGGGATCCGAAGAAACCGGCAACCGGAAGAAGATGTAACAATTTGTGATCTTTTCTTCAAATATCCTTGGGGAAAACAGAGGCAAAACCGTGGAAAAGCCCCCGCTTTAAAGGGGATAACCGCCCTCTCGGGGTAGAAGTTGCCTTAGTCGCTTCCACGGGCGTGGAAACTGAAGCCAGTTCCCCAGGTCTTTTCCCCAACAGCGTTAGCCATACAGCCTATGTCTGGCCAACGCTTCAGCGGTTCTCCCCAGTTTGCACAGGCCCTTCTACTACTGCGATCTTTTAAATTTTGCTCTTTCCGGAGGGCCGACCTGACTTAACAGGGGCAGCGTGGGTAGGGCCAAAAAAGGGTGATAGGATGAACGCCCAATCGAAAAGTAACTTCTTTTAGAAACGCCAAGAGGCTCTTCCAGCAAAGGATCCAGCCTTTCAAGCTGCTGCCAAAAGAGCGCTTTAACCGGGAAACTATGGCAAAGGTGAGATACTGCTAATACGGCATCAGCCAACCTCCACCGACGGGGGGGCCGGTGCTGGTATTCCGAGTCAATTGCGTTTCTTTTTCTCCGTTGCCATGAAGTTTATCTGCCCCCAGAACGAGCTGAGTGCCCAACTGTCGTCGGTCAGCCGCGCCGTGTCGTCGCGCCCCAGTCGGCCCGTGCTGGCCAACATCTTGGTCAAAGCCGATATTGAGAGTCAGTCGGTCACCCTGGTGGGCTTTGACGAGGTGCTCGGCATCGAAACTCGATTTGCCGCCCAGGTCGAAGAACCCGGCACCCTCACCCTGCCCGCTAAGCTCTGGGGCGACATCGTCTCGCGCCTGGCCAACGAAGACATCACCCTAGAGTCTGAGGGCGACAGCACTACCGTCACCCTGACCTCATCCTCGGGCCGCTACGAGGTGCGGGGGCTGAGCGCCGAAGACTACCCCTCCCTGCCCACGGTGGAAGATGGCGAGGCGATTTCGCTCTCGGCTGAGGGACTGCTCAACGG
>JBBSLR010000292.1:0-4769 GCA_038255045.1 Phormidesmidales cyanobacterium | reverse complement strand
GCTGACTATACTCACTTAGTCTTCTGTCTGGGCGAAAACGGCTTAGATTTAGCCCTCAAGCTGGGGATCAACCCCGACTGCCGAGTCAAGACCGCCAACTGGCTGGGGCCAATGCTGGTGGAGGCGGGGCAGCTAGGGGTAAAAGGCGTGCTGCTGCTGGGCTACCACGGCAAGCTGATCAAGCTAGCCGGGGGCATCTTTCACCCCCACCACCACGTCGCCGACGGTCGCCAAGAAATTCTCGCCGCCTGCTGTGCGGCTGAGAGCCTGCCGCTGGCCATCGTTCAGGCCGTGCTTCAGGCTGAAACCGTCGAGGCGGGGTTGAAAATTTTGCGGGATCACGACGGCGCCGCCGTCCAGCGGGTCTACCAATAGATGGTCGAACGCATTGATCGGCGGGCTACCGCCTACGTCCACGCCCACACGGGCCAGCCGCTGGCCATCGGGACGATGGTATTTGACCGCCAGAGACAGGTGATCGCGAGCAGTCATCTCGCCGAGGGTCTGTTCGATCAAGTTTTGGTAGACTAAAGGGAATATTTTTTTACAAATTCCCATAAAAGCCTTCTGTTTCACCCTTTTTGCCTGCTGTTATACGGTCAGCAGGGTCGGCCTCATAGCTCTCTGACCGTTGCAGAATCGATTAAGCCGGGCCTTGATTCAGACTTGGCATCTAGGAGATAGAAGTTATCGCCATGGCCGGTTAGGGCATCCAGAAACCCTGAAAACGTTCATCCGGGAAATGTCTCAATCAGCCTAACTACAGCTAAGTAGGAGGACGCAATTATTTGTAAAACCCCTTAGCCGCTTCACAAAGCTCAAACCCCTTAGCCAGCCTGGGTTACGCTGCGCTAACCCAGCCTACGTTTAATCCAGCCGACCTACTTACAAGAGAAAAACCAGGGCCAAGGTCTAGCTGCTGATTTCCTAGCTGCTTCACTATCCTCAACCCGCCGATGTAGAATCGCCTCCATCCTCATCTCCACGCCCCGCCCCTATCCACCTATCACCCGCAGGATCTAACCCGTGACCCTTCAAACTGAACCCACCACCACCCGTGGCGACGTCTCATTGCCACCGCTCAATCGCCAAATGCTGGTGATTTTAGACTTTGGCTCCCAATATTCTGAGCTGATTGCCCGCCGCATTCGCGAGACCGAAGTGTATTCGGAGGTGCTCTCCTATCGCACCACCGCTGAGCAGCTCAAACAGCTCAACCCCAAGGGCATCATTCTCTCTGGCGGGCCTAGCTCGGTCTATGACAAAGGTGCGCCCCACTGCGACTCGGCCATTTGGGATCTGGGCATTCCGGTGCTGGGGGTGTGCTACGGCATGCAGCTGATGGTGCAGCAGCTGGGCGGCCAGGTTGACCGCGCCGACCGGGGTGAGTATGGCAAGGCCGGTCTCCATATTGATGACCCCACTGACCTCTTCACCAACGTCGAAGACGGCACCACCATGTGGATGAGCCACGGTGACTCGGTGACTCGGCTGCCCGATGGGTTTGAGGTGCTGGCCCACACCGACAACACCTCCAGCGCCGCCGTCGCCGACCACACCCGCAAACTCTACGGGGTGCAGTTTCACCCCGAGGTGGTGCATTCCCAGGGGGGCAAGGCGCTGATTCGCAATTTTGTTTACCACATCTGCGAGTGCCAACCCACCTGGACCACCGAAGCCTTTGTGGAGGAGGCCATTCGGGAAGTGCGGGCGCAGGTGGGCGACCGTCGGGTGCTGCTGGCCCTCTCGGGCAGGGTAGATTCTTCGACCCTGGCCTTTTTGCTGCACCAGGCGATCGGCGACCAGCTCACCTGCATGTTCATCGACCAGGGCTTTATGCGCAAAGATGAGCCTGAGCGTCTGGTGAAGCTATTTGCCGAGCAGTTCCACATTCCGGTGATTCATGTCAAAGCGCGCGATCGCTTTCTCGCCCAGGTCGAAGGCGTCACCGACCCCGAAGTCAAACGCAAGCGCATCGGCCACGAGTTTATTCGCGTCTTTGAAGAAGAGTCTAAGCGCCTTGGCCCCTTCGACTATCTCGCCCAGGGCACCCTCTACCCCGACGTGATCGAGTCCGCCGACACCAACGTTGACCCCAAAACCGGCGATCGGGTGGCGGTGAAAATCAAGAGCCACCACAACGTCGGCGGCCTGCCCAAAGACCTGCAATTTAAGCTGGTCGAACCCCTGCGCAAGCTGTTTAAAGACGAAGTCCGCAAGGTGGGCCGCTCCGTTGGCCTGCCCGAAGAGATTGTCCGCCGTCAGCCCTTCCCGGGGCCGGGCCTGGCCATTCGCATCATCGGCGAAATCACCAAAGAGCGGCTGAAAATTCTCCGCAACGCCGACTTTGTGGTGCGCGACGAGATCGCCAAGCAGGGCATGTACCACGATTTTTGGCAGGCCTTTGCGGTGCTGCTGCCCGTGCGCAGCGTGGGCGTCATGGGCGACCAGCGCACCTACGCCTACCCGATTGTGCTGCGCCTGGTCAGCAGCGAAGACGGCATGACCGCCGACTGGTCGCGGGTGCCCTACGACCTGCTAGAGACGATTTCAAACCGCATTGTCAACGAGGTGGAGGGGGTGAACCGAGTGGTCTACGACATTACCTCTAAGCCGCCTGGCACCATCGAGTGGGAGTAAACCCTTCTATTGCAGGCTGAGGGGGATTGCAGGCTGAGGGGGATTGCAGGCTGAGGGCCGAGTATGATTGAGCCATAGCTAATATTGACCTGTAGCTATAGGAGCAAGACCATGGCACAACAACTAAAACGGTGGGAGTCGCCCCGCCAGCCGGGCCGCAACCACAAGGGGCGCGGCGGCACGGCCCGCCAGCGTCAGCTGCGAAAGCGAAACCAAGCCCTGCGCCAGCGCCTCAGCGCCCCAGCCCAGGACAAGCCAGATTTTTCAGGGGAGCAAACTGCTCCCCTTTTTACTGCCTAGGATTGGTTGTATGGGGTGATTTCCATCGTCCATTTACTCCCACCGCTACCCAATCAGCAGTTCTTCCTCGGGGTACTGCACCGCTGAGGGCTTAGGGTCGCCCAGCAGGGCACTCATAAAGAGCAAAATGCCCACCCGGCCCAGGTACATGGTGACGATAATGACGTATTTACCAAAGTCAGACAGTTCCCCGGTGATGCCGGTGGAAAGACCAACGGTGGCAAAGGCGGAAACCGACTCAAACAAAACCTTGATAAAGCTCAGATTGGGGTTGCTGACGGCCAGCAGCGCCGTCGCGCTCACCACGGCCAGGCCCGACCCGACCACCACGGCGATCGCCTTAAGCACGCGGCTGGTAGGAATCTGCCGCCGAAAGCAGAGCACCTGCTCTTTACCCTGAAGCGCCATGCGGGTGCAGGCCAGCAAAATGCGAATGGTGGTGGTTTTGATGCCGCCGCCAGTGCTGCCGGGGCTGGCCCCAATAAACATCAGGGCAATCATGATAAACAGCGAGGCGTTGCCCATGCCGCCGATGTCGATGGTGTTGAACCCGGCGGTGCGGGCAATAACTGACTGAAACCAGGCCAGCAGCAGCTTGAGGGGTGGAGCGGCGGGCCCTAGGGTGGCCGGGTTGTTGAACTCAGTGACAAAAAAAGCGGCGGTGCCGAGGGCCAGCAGGGCGGCGGTGGTACTGGTCACAACTTTAAAGTTGAGGGAAAACAGGCCGCGACTGCGGTTGCCGGCCAGGCGATTCCGCAGCCAGGTGAGCAATTCCATAATTACTTGGTAGCCAATGCCGCCAAGAATCACGAGAACCGTGATCACAGCATTGACCCAGGGGTTGAGGGCATAGCCCACGATGCTGTCTTCAAACAGGCTAAACCCGGCGTTGTTAAAGGCGCTGATGCTGTGAAACACCGACAGCCAGAGGCCATAGCCGGGGCCGTAGTCTTGGCTAAAGACGGGGTAGAGGCAAAACAGACCCGTCAACTCAAATACGAGGGTCATGGCAATGATGGAGAGAACCAGCGGTTTGCCTCCGGCCAGGCCTGAGTTATCCATTGACTGCTGAATGGCCAGCCGCTCTTTGAGGCCCAGCCGTCGGCCCACCAGCAGCACCAGAAAGGTGTTGGCGGTCATGTAGCCCAGCCCCCCCACCTGGATCAGGGCAAGAATTATGGCTTCGCCAAAGGTTGAAAAGTAGGTGCCGGTATCGACCACAATCAAGCCGGTGACGCAGACGGCGGAGGTGGCTGTAAACAGCGCTACCAGCGGATCTCCCCACCCTTTGTCGGTGGTGGATATAGGCAATAGTAACAGCACTGTGCCGACGGTGATCAGTACTAAAAAACCGAGGCATATGGTGCGCGGAACCGTCATTTGCATGGGCTGGGCATCCTGCCGTGGGCTAGGTATAGAGGCAACCCTATATTTCCATGAGTTGACGCTCTCGGCCAATATGCCGCAAGATTTAACCGATTAAGCCCTGCATTAGGGCGCTGTTCTTTAGATTTAAGCTGCCATGGCCAATGCGCTGTACAAGAAAATTCAGACCTTCTATGACGACTCGTCTGGTCTGTGGGAGCAGATCTGGGGCGAGCATATGCACCACGGCTACTACGGGGCCGATGGTCGCCAGCGCAAAGACCGTCGCCAGGCTCAGATTGACCTGATCGATGAATGTTTAACCTGGGCCGGGGTAACCCAGGCGGAAGCAATTCTAGACTGCGGCTGCGGCATTGGCGGTAGCTCCCTCGAACTGGCCCATCGCTATGGAGCTAGGGTGGTGGGCATTACCCTCAGCCCGGTGCAGGCCCAGCGGGCCGCTG
>JBBSLR010000291.1:0-4773 GCA_038255045.1 Phormidesmidales cyanobacterium | reverse complement strand
TTTCACCAAGACCGACTCGTCAAACAGGCCGTAGGGCTGGGTAAAATCGACCACCTGCAACCGTTCGGGGGTAATCGCCTGGTTAAACCACACGGCGTCGTATTTGCCCGTGGCAAAGCAGGTGTAAAACTCGGCCATGGGCAAGTTGTGCCACACCGGGGTCAGGCTCAGGTGGGCGCAGACCACGCGGGCCAGCTCTGGCTCATAGCCGGTGCGCTGGCCATCGTTGTCCAAAAAGCTCATGGGGCGGGCGTCGAAGTCGCTGGCGGCAATGTGCAACACCCCAGCCTCTACGGTGAGGCGGGTGGCAGATTCAGTTTCAGCTTCGGGTAGTGGGGGACACATAATCTTTGGGGGGAGAACTTATTATGACAAGTACATAGGGCACATCCAGATTTGTCAACTAAGGAGATTTCCAGGAAAGAAGATACCAGCTTTAATTCAGCGACTGTAGCCGCCGTAGGGTGGGCACTGCCCACCATTGGAAAACTATTGGGAAACTATTTTCCAGAAGTCGCCTAAGTTGAGTCAAATTCAGCTCAGTAGGTCGGGCACTGCCAGCCCTGTCAAGGTGGGGCAAATTTAAGCGGGCCATCCCTCAGATTGGCCGCTGAGCCTAGGACTCAAAGTCCAAGGCTCAAAGCCGAAATCCTCTAAAGAGGATTAGGGAGTGGCTGTCCCAGTCTGCTTTAGCAGACTTTCGCCGTGAGCCAGGGAGTTCACTCCCTGGTGGTTGTGGCCGGAGTCCCTTAGCCCATAGGCATTTAGGGAGTAGTTTGGCCACCTTGACAGGTGGGCACTGCCCACCACTGACAAATTCCTGTAGACCAGACTTACCCTGTCCGCTGCGTTTCCTGCTCCCAGAGACTCTGTTTGCCATGGCGTATCAACCCGTTCAGCTTTCCCCAGCGCAAATTCGGCAGTTCCAGAACGATGGGTTTCTGATTCTGGAAAACTTCCTGCCCGCCGACTACGCCCAGCGCCTGGCTGATCGCCTCGACCCCCTGTTCCACGGCGAGTTTGAGACCGGCATTTACCCCGACGAGTGGCACTGGCGACCCCGCATGAGCCTGCCCGACATCACCCGCGAGATCTGCAACGGCTGGAAGTGCGATCGCACCGTCGCCAGCCTGGTGCTCTCGTCAGAAATTGGCCGCCTCAGCGCCACATTAGCCGGGTGGGAGGGGGCGCGCATTGGCCAAGACAGCCTGTGGATGAAGCCCCCCGGTGCCCAGGCGATCGCCATGCACCAAGACGGCGTCTACATCGACTTTCTCGACCCCGCCCAGATGATCACCTGCTGGGTCGCCCTCGACCCGGCCACCGCCGCCGATGGCACCCTGGTCTACGCCAAGGGTTCTCACCAGTGGCCCATCTCCAGCGTGGCGGGCGAGTTCCATGCGCCCACCAAAGACTATCGCTGGGCCATGCTGCAAGCGGCAGAAAACGCCGGGGTCAGCGAGCCAGAATTAGTCGTCGTCGATGTGCCCGCCGGGGGCTGCGCCTTTCACCACGGGCGCACCTGGCACGGCCTCGGCCCTACCACCCGCACCGAGGGCATGTTCCGCAGCATTGGGCTGCACACCCTGCCCGCCGCCGCCCGGTTTCACGCCACTAACCCCCAGGGCTACATCTACGGTCGCTACAAGCGCGTCGGCGACACCGAAATGGATGAGAGCTTTTTCCCCATTCTCTGGCGCGAAGACGGCTACCGCAGCCCCCACCTGGCCGACTACTGCGAAGACCCGCTGGGGATGGCGATGGCGATCGCCTAGCCTGCCCTGACCCTTTCACTAAATTAGCCCCTGACTCAGCCCCTGACTCAGCCTCTGGCGCCGCTACAGTTTCAGTTTATGTAACCATCCCGACCCGGCCCGCCCCCTGGCGTAGGTTAGGGGCATAGCGTTGGGAGAATAGAGGATGGGACGTACAGCGATCAAGCGCTTAGAGGACAAGCGCCCAGGGAAGAAACGCCCAGCAACGGGTCGCCTGTTAAGAGTCTGGTTGCCCCTGGGGGGAATGTCGATGGCCGCCGCCTTAGCTACGCCCAGTCTGTGGGCCGCGGATATAGCGGTGCCAGAGCTATCTGCGGTGCCGCCGATTGTGCAGAATCAGCAGCAGCGCCAGCAGTTCAACCGCGATCGCCAGGTGATCGAGCGCACCCAGGCGATGGTGAATGACCCCGTGGCCCGCCAGCTGGCCGAGGCCTTAGAGCTCAACATTCTCAACGTCACCTGGGAAGACACCGGGCGGTTTTACGGCTCGGCGGTCGGCCCCAACATTAGCGACATGACCATTCAGGTGCAGCAGCAAGACCCCGACACCGGGCGGCACCAGCTCCACCTGATGCCGGTCATTCGCCACCCCAACTTTGCCGACCTCAGCGCCGACATTCCCCTCGACAATTTCTTTGTGATGGTGGGCAACGAGGCCGGCGAAGACCTGCGGCGGGTGGCCCTGGGCGATCTGCTGGGGGATCTGCGTCGCTATCTGCACACACCAGATTCTTGGACGGGGCGGGGGCGATTCCCCTCCGGGGACGCTTCGCGATCGCTGCTGGCCCCGGCCCGCGACAGCCACGTGCTGGTCAGCGCCCAGGCCTGCTTTTTGCCCATTCCCCAGGCGGGGCTGGCCACCTTTAACCCGGTGCTGTTTAACTACCAGTCGCGCCCCGGCGACCCGGCGGTGCTGACAATTTTGGCTACCCGCGAGGGCACCAGCGTCACCGTGATCGACAACCAGCGCGACGGCTTTGAGGCCGGACGCACCTGGGGCCAGCGGCTGTTTTTCAACAAAAATGGCGAGCGGGCTAGCTTTACCGGCCAGCGCCTGAGCGATTTTGACCCTGACCCAGGGGAGAATCCTACCCGGCCTGGGGAGGTGATTACAGATGAGGACACCGACGGCCTAAACATGGTGCTGCTGATTCAGGTGCCGCTCAAGCAGCGGGCACCGATGGCGCAGTCAGCCTTTGACAACGAGATGATGGGCCTGGCGGCTCCCAATGCGGAGAGCAGCCGCGCCCCCAGCGACGTGGAGGCGGCGGTGATCGGCCACGGCGCAGTGGAGGGACCCTTTACCGAAATCGACAACCTCGCGATTGAGCGCGACCCCGACTACCCGATTCGGGTGACGGTGCAGTTTTACAAGGCCACCAGCAATGGCGTGGTATCTGAGGCTGACATGGCCGAGATTCGCCAGCAGATCGACCGGGTCTACGCCGATGCCGACTACGTGGGCAGCCTGGTAGTCGATGGCCCCAGCGACCGCCCCACCGAGCACGACGGCCCCAAGGTTGAGCCGCCCGACTGGTGGCAGCGCTTTTGGCAGCACCAGCGCGACCGATTGAACCGAGGTTAGGGGGTATAAATCGCTCGCACGAAGCGATCGCGCCCCGCCAAATCGAGACAGATCTCAATCTCGCTGTAGCAGCCCTGGGCCAATAGCAGCGCCCGCACCGCTGCTCCCTGCCCCGCCATCATCTCCACTAGCCACAGGCCACCGGGCACCAGATAGGCCGGGGCCTGGGCAGCGAGAAGGCGCAGGGCGGTGAGGCCGTCGTCGCCACCGTCGAGGGCGGCGGCGGGTTCGTGGCCCACCACCTCGGGCTGGAGCGTGGGCAGCAGCCCCGAGGGAATGTAGGGCGGGTTTGACACCAGGGCGCTGAGCTGGCCCCGGTAGGCCCCCAGCGGCTCAAACCAGCTGCCCTGGTAGAAGGTGACGCGGTCTTGCAGCCCGGTGCGGGCAGCATTTGCTTGGGCCACCGCCAGGGCCTCGGCGCTCTGGTCAACGGCGAGAATGCGGGCGGCGGGGAAGGTTTGGGCCAGGGCCAGGGCGATCGCCCCGCTGCCCGTCCCCATATCCACCCAGACCCCCTGGGCGAGTGGTTCTCCCACGCCACTTGCCGCCGCCAAATCGATAATCAACTCAGTTTCTGGGCGCGGGATCAGCACCGCCGGGGAGACCGTCAGCAGCAGGTCGCGCCAGGGGGTTTCGCCCACTAGGTATTGCACGGGGGTGCGTTCAGTCAGGCGCTGCTGCCAGCGCCGCTCTAGCTCAGCGAGGGGGTAGCGGATGGGGATATGCGATCGCCGCTTGACGCTACCCAGCCGCAGCGCCAGCCGATCCACATCGGCCACCGCCGTCAACAGCCAATCTAATTCCTCAGCCTCGACTCCGGCTGCCTGGGTCGCCCGCAACGCCTGCTCTCGCCAGGCCCACAGTTCTGCCCCCGTAACGCAGCGATCGCCTTCAGTCATAGCCACATCGGGTAAAAAACCCCACCTCCCCTTCACCCATCCCTCGACGTACAGAACTTGGGCAGACACATAGGTCTGCCCCTACCCATCTACCCGTCCACCCACTCACCCACTCCCTAATGCCGCCACCGCGCCTTGAACCCCCGCGCATCTAAATGCACCAGGGCCGGAAACTGGCCATAGCGGCCCAGCCCCCCTGGCCACCAGGGGTCGAGCGACCAGTAGACCTGGTTGCCGGTCAGGCCGACGCAGTAGAAGTCGATCGCATCGCCGACGATGTGGCGACTCTGGGAGGCCCCGCCTACCCGGCGGTTGATTTCGGCGGGGCGATACCAACTGGTGATCAAAAAAGGCCGACCAATGCGATCGCGGGCCTGCTGCGCCAGGGCCGCAATTCGTATGATCGCATCTACTGTCGCCTGGTCAGGGGGCAGGCGGGCACCCCCTCGGGTGGCCTCTGACCAAGTGAAATTGCCGTTGGGCACAATGCTGGCGTCAAGCTGAATATTGTTGG
>JBBSLR010000290.1:0-4806 GCA_038255045.1 Phormidesmidales cyanobacterium | reverse complement strand
TGACCTGCCCCGCTGGGTCTGGGGCCGCACCTGGGGCGAGGCGACCACCCAGCTGGCGATGGAGAGCCGCATAGCCGCTGAGGTGCAGCAGGAGTTAGCTAGGCGCGGGCATCAGATCTCTACAGCGCCCGCCTGGGCTGAGAAGATGGGCCATGCCCACGCGATTTTGGTGGAGCCAGAGGGGTTGCGGGGCGGCTGCGATCGCCGCAGTGACGGGGCGATCGCCTGCCTCTAGAGCTACCCGCGATTCAACTGGGCGCATGCCATGCGCCCCTACGGTTTGGCCTTTTGGGAATCGGGGTTAGGCGATTTGGATTTGGTATTAAACCGGATTTGCCCTTAGCTGCGGCTGTAGCTAAGGGACTGGCTCAACTCAGCAGACTGCTGGCGGAATTCTTCCAGCTTGGCCAGGGCCTTGCCTTCGACCATCAGCGTTTGGGCCTCGGCCAAACCGGCGGCAAGGGACTCGGCAACGCCCCCCTGCCACAGATAAAATCCGGCGTTCCACAGGGCGGTTTGGGCCAGTTCTGAGGGGTTGCCGGAAAGGATATCTAGCAGGCGATCGCCCAGGGTGGCCTCGTCGCCCAGCTCAACATCATCGCCCTCAAGGCCGTAGTCGCGGGGGTGCAGCAACAGTCGTTCAGACTGCCCGGAGTGGTTAACCCCAACGATCGCCGTTCTGCCCCGCGCTAGGTCGCAGCTGCCCTCTAGCCCCTTAACGGTGATCCAGTCGGTTTGGCCTCGCAGGGTAAAGGTGCCCTGGGCCAACTCTTCAGTGGGGGGGTGTACAAAGCCCATCACCAGGGTGTGCGGCCCCGCGTAGGGTGACCACAGCAGCTCGACGGTGGCGAGGGGGGGGCGTTTGCCGATTTGTTCTCGGTAAGGCACCAGCCCGTGGGCTAGCGGAAAGTGCTGGGGTGTATATACAAAGCCAATACCACTGCGGTTGAGCAGGGCGTGGGCCTGCTCTAGGCTGTGGGGGCGCAGGTCAACGCCCAGCTGCCCCCACAGCTCTATCAGAGGAATGCCCTCTTTGGTGGGCATGCGATCGCCGCCGTGCAGCACCACCGGCACCCCCGCTGCCGCCAGCACCAGGGCAGTAACGGGTCTGACGGGGGCGGTGCGCGATCGCCCGTCGTAGGGGCAGCTCAGCACCAGGGGAGGGCGGCTGTTAGGGTTTTCTGGCGCGATCATGGGCATTGTTGGCCCCAGGGCGGCGTAGGCATCGAGGATGCCCGCCAGCTCGTCGGCGGTAGGGCGCTTGATCCGGTGGGCAATCATAAACGCGCCGATCTGGGCTGGGGTGGCGGTTTGGGTCAGCATCATGCGGGTGGCGGCTTCAGCCTCGGCGCGGGTCAGCGGCCTAGAGGTGTGGCTACCGCTGCCGACTTGCTTGAGTAAATCTCGAAATTCGTTACTCATAGAGGCTGCTGACCCTGGGAGGCAGGGAGGATGACGGACGGTACTTAAGTGTAAGATACCGCCGCTGGGGTAGAACGGGGCCGACTGGGGGTAGCTAGGCTCTTCACCAGGTCATGGAAGCGCTGAATCGGCGGAATTACCAGGCGATCGCGGGTGGTCACCAGCACCACCGTCCGGCTCAGCACCGGCGCTTCGGTGGGGCGCACCGCCAGGGTAGGGTCGGCGTGGCAGGCGGCCAGAGCCGACTGAGGCAGCAGCGCCAAAAAATTTCCCTGGCGAATGACGCCGCGAAAGGCATCGAGGGTGTTGAGCTCCATCGCCGGGTTGAACACCGCACCCCGGTCTTGAAACTGTTGCTGCACCAGCCGCTGCATGCCGTAGCCGTCTTTAAAAATAATCTGCGGAAACCGGGCCAGCATCTCCCAGGAAATGGTGGGCTGATGGGCCAGGTCGTGGTTGGCGGCCATCAGCACCTCGATGGATTCTTCAAACAGCGGCGTCACCACCATTTCGGGCTGGGTGGTGAGGCGGGGGTTATCCATCACAATGGCCAGATCGACCAGGCCGTCGCGCAGCACCTTGAGGGCGCGATCGCTGCCCAGGGCCGTCACTCGCAGCTGCACCTGGGGGTACTCAGCACAAAACTGCTGGAGCACCGGCGGCAGCACCGTGGCGCACACCGACTGAATCGCCGCCACGCACAGCTCGGGCTGCTTACCCGCCATCAGGTCGGCAATATCCTTAGACACCTGCACCCAGTCTTGGTGAATCCGCCGGGCCTTGGGCAGCAGCCGTTCGCCCGCCACGGTGAGCTTGGCCTGGGCACCCCGGTGAAACAGCGGCGCATCTAGCTCGGCCTCTAGGGCCTGCACCTGGCGGCTGACGGTAGATTGCGTCACCTGGCACTCCTGGGCCGCCGCCTGAAAGCTGCCGGTTTCGGCCACCGATAAAAACGCCTGAAGCTGCTCTATGCGCATGCCTTGCCTGTACCTGTGCCACTGCTAAGCCAAAGCTACCCGGCAAGTTATAGCGGTGGCCATGGCGCTTAGGACATCGGCCCCTGCCAGCTGCAAAAACTGGGACAGCGCGATGGCGTATAGCCATCGCTTAGGGTTATACGCAATGTCCTAACCGTTCTGGCGATGGCTATATTGCCGAGAAGCCTTTACTTTGATTAACAGATCGCCGGTCAGCACTTGGTATCAAAAGTAGCGGTATCCGATTCAGAACCCGATTCAGGCCCGATTCAGGCCCCATTCAAGCCCCGAGTCAAGATCAGGTGGGCTGTGGCTGTAGCTGCCGCAGAGCCGCCTCGGCGTGGATCTGTACCCCTGGGTCTGGATCGTGGAGCAGGGTCTGCAATTCTTGCGCCATGGCTGGGCTACCCAGCTGCCCGAGGGCTAAGACCAGGTGGCGACGCAGGGTGCTGTGGGCAGCGATCGCGGGTAGGGTACGGAGCCACGCCCCCAGGGCCGGAGCCGCCTGAAGCCTCAGGGCCGGATCGAGGGCAGCTAAACCCTGGAGCAGCGAGCGCCGGGGCTGCTCGCCCAGGACGTCCCAGGCGCGAATTAGGCCGTCTAGGGCCAGGGCGGTATTTTGCCAGGTGAGGGCTTGCACAGCGGCGATTTGCAGCGCTTCTGGGGTGTTGGGATCTGCTAGCGCCCTCAATAGCGGGGCCGTGGCGGCGGCGAAGGGCAGGCGGCCTAGGCCGTAGGCGGCCTGCTGGGCCACCGCCAAATTTAGATCGTCAAGTAGGGGGGCCAGCCAGCCAGCCAGGGCAGCGGGGTCAAGGGTTGAGCGCAGGCTGAGCAACCCCCGAATGGCCGCCGATCGCACCGCCGCCGAGGGGTCGTTTAGGCCCCGCTGCATGACGGGTAGGGTGGCGGGGTCGGCAAAGGTGCCCAGGGCATCGAGGGCGGTGGCCCGCACGGGCGATCGGCCATCCTCCAAAACCGCTAAAAGCAGGGGCACCGTGGCGGGGTGGTGAATGCGGGCCAGGGCCTGCACGGCTACGGGCCGCAGGGCGGGCTGGGCCAGCTGCTGACCGAGGGCGGAGATCGCCGCTGGGCCAATTTGAGTCAGGGCCGCTGCCACCGCCTGGCGCAGCTCTTCATCGGCGGTGGTGGCGAAGGTTTTTACCAGGGCGGCAATCACCTCGGGGCGGTCAAAGTCACCCAGGGCGCGGGCGGTAAACCAGCGGGCCTCCCAATCTTGGTCGTCGGCTTGCAGCGTGGCCAGCAGGTCGCCCAGGGCGGCCTCGCCCAGGTCGGCAAGCTGACGCGACTGCTCCCAGCGATCGTGAAAATCTCCGGCACCTAGCCCCGTCACCGCCGCGCTGGCATCGGCGGCGGCGGCAGCCCCCAGAGCTGTGGTCGCCCTGGTTGAATTAGCCCTGGTTAAATTGGCCAAAGGCAAAAACTGATCAAAGGATGACAAGGAGATCCTCCTGGCGATTCAATCCCTAGGCCGACTACTCAGCCGGGAGTAGCCCTTTCACCATAGGGCCTGGAACCGATTTTTCCAACGGCTGGCTATGCGGTTGGCGCGGGTGACCCTTGCGGAGGCTGCATGGTATTTGCAAAAACGTATGAGTCTATACAAAAGCCCCCCGGCAGCAGGACTAGGCTAGCCTCACTTGCTTGCAGGGATAACTTTCGGGGACAACTTTCGGGGACAACAATAGCTCGAAAAACTACATCTCAAAAAAAACCCTTCAGAAAGCTTGAAAAGCCTTGCCCTGACCCTGGGGAATAGGTCAGTAAACGTCTCGCTACAACGGTGTGCCTGTGACCACTTCTATCGACACGACCAACACAACGGCCAAAGCCAAACTCAATAAATTTGAGCAGTTTAAGGCCGACAAAGACGGACTGCTGGTCAAGCACGAGCTAGAACAGTTTGCCCAGCTGGGCTGGGAAGCCGTGGACGACACCGACCTCACCCACCGGCTCAAGTGGCTGGGGATTTTCTTTCGTCCCGTAACGCCGGGCAAGTTTATGCTGCGGCTGCGCCTGCCCAACGGGCTGCTCAGCGGCTACAAGGCTCGCACCCTGGCGGAGATTATCCAGCGCTACGGCGAGGACGGCAGTGCCGATATCACCACCCGGCAAAACCTTCAGCTGCGGGGCATTTTGCTGGAAGACATTCCCGATATTTTTCGCCGCATGGAGGCCGCTGGCCTGACCTCTGTGCAGTCGGGCATGGACAACGTGCGCAATATCACCGGGTCGCCAGTCTCAGGGCTAGATGCCGACGAGCTGATCGACACCCAGGGCCTAGTGATGAAGGTGCAGGACATGATCACCGCCAACGGTGAGGGCAACCCGGCCTATAGCAACCTGCCCCGCAAGTTCAACATTGCGATCGAGGGCGGGCGCGACAACT
>JBBSLR010000289.1:0-4807 GCA_038255045.1 Phormidesmidales cyanobacterium | reverse complement strand
CTATAAAGACGGGTTGATTGCTATTCCCGGAGACCCGTTGGTCGTTCGAGAGGCCTAGGTAAATAGGTGAGAGAAATAGGTGAGAGATAGACGCACCTGACGCTCGCCCAACCGGCGCTAGAGGCTGAGGTTGAGAGGCTCTGGCGGTGGGGCTACGGGTTTGGTGCCATTTTTCCCGGTACCGTTTTTGTCTGTACCAACGGGCTGAAAGTTGAGCGGCAGGTTGGTGAACTGGGGCAAAATTTCGGTGGTAAAGGCGGCGGCGGCTTTAGATCGGTAGCGGTTGGGGTTGAAAATTACTGACAGGGTGCGGTTGACCACCACTGAGTCAATCTTGGCGCGGTGTAGCACGCCCATTTGCAGCTCTTTTTCAATAGCCGAGTTTGACACAAAGGCGACCCCGAGGCCAGACTGCACGGCGGTTTTAATCGCCTCAATGGAGTTTAGCTCCATTTCTATTTTGAGACGGCGGGTTTCGATGCCGCAGCGGGTGAGCACCTGATCAATGACTTTGCGAATGGTCGATTGCGAGTCGAGGGCAATGAAGTGCAGCTTGTAGAGATCTTCGCGCTGAATCACCGCCTGGCCGGCTAAGGGGTGATACATCGGCATGATCAGTGCGAGTTCATCCTCGGCGTAGGGCACTCTTTCTAAGGAGTCCTGTAGCTCAGGGGGAACTTCACCGCCGATAATGGCTAAATCAACCTGTCCATTGGCCACACTCCAGGAGGTGCGACGGGTGGAATGCACGTGGAGCTGCACCGCTACATCGGCGTACTTTTGCCGAAACAGGCCAATCATGCGGGGCAGTAGGTAGGTACCGGTGGTTTGGCTCGCGCCGATAATCAGGGTGCCCCCCTGCAAGTTCTGGAGGTCTTCGATGGCGCGACAGGTTTCTTGGCACAGGCTGAGAATGCGATCGCCATAGCTCAAGAGCAGATGCCCGGCCTCGGTGAGCTGCGCCCGCCGCCCCCCTCGGTCAAACAGCGGTACATCTAGCTGGCGCTCCAGGTTTTGCACCTGCAAGCTCACCGCCGGCTGAGAGACGTAGAGACTGTCCGCCGCTCGTTTGAAACTGCCCTCTGCTGCGATGGCCTTGAGAATACGCAGCTGGTCGAGGGTAAAGGGAAGGTCAGACATGGGCATTAACCCTAATGTACGATAATCCTGGGCTGCCAACAAACTATGATAGTAATGCAGGCCCGTTCAGTGGGATCGCCGCAACCAGGGTTGTTACAACCATCCCAGATAGACCCATCCCAGATAGACTTACGGTTCCCAACGTAGTGTCGAATGAAGTCTGCCATCCCTAGATTACTTGGTTCAGGGCACGCAACGACAAAATCTTAAAACGGCACCCCAACGATTTATGAAACGGCAGGTGATTCAGAATGTCTTAAATTTGCCCGGCATCTCCGGGATGGCGCTGATTGATGGCCGCAACCGCCCCTTTTTCTTCGGGCCAGACATCAGCCTCAACACCCAGCAGCAAGATGCGCTGGCCCAGGGGATTCAGCAGGTGGTTGACACCACCCCGGCTAATTTTCAAACCTTCAGCTTTCGTTTTGTCAATCAGCTGGCCCACATCTACAAACTGGGCAAGCGGTTGATTTTGCTGGTGCTGATCACCGATCAGACGCCCCTGCCTGAGTATGGCGCCGCCATTGACGAGCTGAAAACAACCCTGATGGAAGCTCCTCACAACGCAGTGTCCATCTTTAGGCTGATGGCGGGCTGCGTCACCCTGGGCAGTGGTTCAGTAGCGCCGGGTGCTGCTGAAGCCGCTCAAGAGGCGGTACCGCCTCTTGTAAACCCGGCTGCGGGGGCAATGGCCCTAACCGGCCCAGCGATCGCTGCGGCTCTAAACCACCTCAGCGACGGGGCCGCCCAGTACCTGGGCAAAACCCTGGTAGTCAACACCTGGAAGCAATCTCGACCGGCCCACCCCTGGCTTGAGCAGTTTGAGCTGCAACCCGATGGTCACTTTACCGTCAGGGTCGATGACCAGACGCCAATCACCCCAGAGCAGCACCAGGGGGTCAAAGACTGGGTGGCGGCGTTTTTGGGGCGCGGTGGCCGAACTATCCGCAACTTTCAAACCCTGGTGGGCAGCCAAACCCTCACCCCCGCAGAGAGCCGGCTGCTTCTAGAGAACCCGCCCTCTGAGACCATCTAAGACCCTCTGAGACCCTCTAGGGTTATACCCGTCCACAGCAGCACCGGGCTATGCTCTGTTGGTGAGCCTCATCCAAGTCCAGACGTGGAGTTCTGCCTGTGGGAAAACCACAGATCCCGATCTGGACTTGGTATACCTTTAGATGGGTACCTTGGGATGGCCTAGATTTTCTATCCCCCTGCATTTTTTACCTCTGTCGCACCCGCTATGGTCAAAACCGTCCGCCTAGAGCCCATTGCCCAAGAAACCTCGGTTGAAACCAACGGCAATCTGCTGTCGGTTCTGCTGAATAAAGATTTAGATGTGCTCAGGGAGTGTGGTGGGCGGGGCATGTGCGCCACCTGCCACATCTATGTGCAGTCGGGCATGGAGGCCTTGACGCCAATTAATCGCCGTGAGCAGCGCACCCTAGAGGTGATTACCTCCTGCAAGCCCAACTCTCGTTTGGCCTGCCAGGCCAGGGTGGTGAGCAACGGTGTGGTGGTAGAGCTGCCGCCGGGGATGTACGTGAACTCGCTGCAAGACATTGAGGCGTTGATTGGTCGCCGGGCTGACCAAGACCTGCTGCACCCCATTACTGGTGAAGTGCTGGTAGAACAGGGCAAGCTGATTACGCGATCGACCATGGCCCAGCTTGAAAGCACCGCTAGCTTTAGGGTGGGTGAGTTCTTTAGCCAGAGCAAAGATTCCTAGGTAATATCTTCGCGCCCCGCTCTCGTTTGCGCCCTAGGTTTGCTTCCTAGGTTTACGTCCTAAAGGGGGGGCGAATTCAAACAAGATTCGGTGTGGGAATAAAAACCAGCCAAGGGGGCCATACCGAAGCCCAGAAAACATCTGTTATGGTAAGTCAACGCCGTAGCTGAGTTTTGTGTTAACCCCTATGGACTCTGCCCTTCCCCTCAGTGCTCGCCACGAGCAGGTGCTCCAGGCAACGATTCGCCACTATATCGCCACGGCAGAGCCGGTTGGGTCGCGGGCCTTGGCCCAGGAATATAACCTGAAGGTCAGCCCTGCCACGGTGCGCAACACCATGGGGCTACTCGAAAAATATGGGCTGCTCTACCAGCCCCACACGTCGTCGGGGCGGGTGCCCTCTGACTCGGGCTATCGGCTCTACGTAGATCGGCTGATGTCGCCGTCGGCCCAGGTAAGGCGGCGGGTCGATGCGGCCCTGGCGGAGGAAATTGACTGGATGGGCCATAGCCTGGAGTCGCTGCTGCGCTCGGCCACCCAAATTTTGTCGCAGATTAGCGGCTATCTGGCACTGGTTACGGTGCCCCAGGCCAATACGGCGCTGATTCGCCACATGCAGCTGGTGGCGGTGGAGAGCGGACAGATGCTGATGGTGGTGCTGCTAGACTCGCTGGCCACCCAGTCGGTGGTGGTGCAGCTGCCGCCGATACTGGCTGCCGAAGCGCTGGCGGTAGATGACTCTCTGGGCCGCCGGAATCTGGAAATTTTGTCGAACTTTTTGACCCACCACCTGCGGGGGCGTCCTTTGGCGGAGGTGACCAGCCTCGACTGGGGCAGCTTGGATGCGGAGTTTGAGCAGTATGGGGTGCTGCTCTGCCAGGCTTTGAGCGATCTGGCGCTGCGATCGCAGCCCACCGAAACCCCTTATTTGGTAGTTAGCGGGTTGGCCGAGGTGCTGCGCCAGCCCGAGTTTTCTGACGCCCAGCGCATTCAGGCGATCGTGCGTCTGCTCGAAGAAGACCAGTCCCAGCTGTGGCCGCTGTTTATCGCTGCTCCGTCGGCGGCGCGTCCGGTGCCCAGCGGGGTCGATGTCAGGGTCTGGATTGGCGCTGAGAACCCGCTGGAGCCGATGCAGGGCTGCGCGTTAGTAGTATCTAACTACACTCGCCACGACACTTCGGTGGGCAGCGTGGGGGTGCTGGGGCCGACCCGGATGGTCTACGAAAATGCCGTGGCGGTGGTTAAGTCGGCTGCCGACTACCTGTCCACCGCTCTCAGCCAGTAGGGATATTCCTGGGAACAACCCGAGTCGGTAGGGGCAGACGGTGATTATTACAGAACTACTGGCAATTTTATCGATCGCAGCGGCTACAGGGCTGCGGCTGGCCCTGCCGCTGCTGCTGATTGGCCTAATGTCTGGCCCCCAGCTGTGGGCCAATGTGCCGCTGCTGTCTCAGCTCCCGCCGACTCTGGTGCTGGGGGTGTTGGCCACCTGGTCAGCGGCTGAACTAATGCTGTCGAAGGCTCGCCACAGCCAGCGGTTTTTTCAGATTTTAGAGCTGGTGCTCAGCCCTGGGGCGGGGGCATTGGCGGGCATTGCGATCGCCAGAACCGTGGGCTTAGACAGCTGGCTCAACCTGCTAATTGGGCTGATCAGCGCCCTCTTGGCTCTGGTGATTCAACTGCTGCAGGTGGGCCTATTCTTTCGGCCTCGCCGCCCGCCCCTATGGTGTTTTTTTGTGGTCGATGGGCTGTGCATTGTGCTGGCGGTACTGGCCTTTGATGCCCCTTACCAGGGAGGCGTGATTGCCCTACTGCTGCTGTGGCTGGTGACTCGCACCTCATACCTGTGGCAGCACTGGCCCCGGCGCTCCAAGCCTAAGGAGTAAAGGCCCGCAGAATAAGCTAAAGAATGCCGACAAAGTGCAGCGGGCCACG
>JBBSLR010000288.1:0-4831 GCA_038255045.1 Phormidesmidales cyanobacterium | reverse complement strand
TCTGCGCCCCTGCCCTTGGTCGGGGTGGTGGTGATGCTGCTGGCCTACGGGCTAGGGGCTGGCTGGGGCAGTCTTGTGCCCATTAGTGCAGCCATTTCTATGGTGGTTCAGGCGGTGGTGGTGCGCGATGTTTTTCCGCCCTTTTGGTCAGGCAGCGCCCCCTATAAACATTGGGCCTATACCGTGCTGGCCCTGTGGATGATTGGCCTAGCCGTCACCTGCCTGCTGGCCATGGTGGGCGATCACCTGAGGCAAAATCACCCAATGCGCGATCGCTGGAGCGGGCGATTGACCGTGCTGGCGGGCCTGGTGTTCAGTCTGTGGGTTGGTGGCAGACTCTACCAAGTTCAGTGGCCCAGCTGGGTATCTTGGGAAAACCTCTGAGTAGGCCAAGGTCAGCCAAAACATTACCAAAACATTATCCATGGGGGCTAGCGATCAGTGAAAAGCTATCTACAGAAACTCCGCTGGCCAAACCTTCCTGGGGTTGCGCCTTCTATGGGCGGGCGGCCCTTGCCCACCGCTGCTACCTACCTGGCCCAGGTTGACCCAGCGATGCAAGACAGCTTTACCCCCCAACAGCGAGCCGAGGTAGCCCGGCTAATTGAGCTGGCGATTCCCAAACCTGCGCCCAAGCTGATCGACCTGCGATTCACCATTGACCTACTGATCAGCCGCTACTTTATTGTGCTGATGGTGGGCAAAGATCGCCGCCGGGCGGCCCGCAACGTGCCGGTTTCGCGGCTGACTCGGTGGGGCAACTGGGCAGCGGCGGTGGTGCTGCTGCTGGGGTTTAATCTGGCCCTGAGCATGAGCCTGTTTATGCTGGCCTACCTGATTAAGTCAGCCCTGGGCATAGACCTGTTTCCGGGCCACTTTCGCGGCATTGGCCAGGGCTAGCGATCGCGACCAACGGCTTTAGAAGGTCGAGAGAATCGGTATAGTAGGGGCTAGAAACCGGGCTTCTTCTGAGAGAACCCGAAGGTTTTGCTCAAGTTGCCAAAGAAACCCGGTTTTGCGGCTAGCGACAGCCCCCGCAACGGCCTGCCTACAGCCTATGGATGGACGAGAGTTTTACTCCAGCCTGATTCGCCTCCACATTCTTCACCACACGGATGCCAAAATCGGCGCTTTTACTCGGCCACGAAGCTGGGCAAGCTGCGTCTAGAAGAAGCCAAACACAAAGTGCAAGAGCTTTTTGGTGAGCTGTTTGAGGATGATTCACCAAGGCAAATGTAGCGCTCGATATAGGCTTTCGTTATCGAATCTCGATATATTGAGGCTGCCCTGAACAGCCTATCCACCATGAGTCAGCCGCCCCCTCTAGAGTCTCAGGCTACAGCCCCAGCCCCAGCCAGTCTGTCGGCTCGGCTCAGGGAGCTGGCCCTACTGTTTCTCAGGCTCGGGGCGATCGGCTTTGGCGGCCCCCAGGCCCACATCGCCATGATCCACGACGAGGCGGTCACGCGGCGGGGCTGGCTCAAAGAAGACCAGTTTCTCGAAGGGGTGGCGATCTGCGAAATGCTGCCCGGCCCCGCCTCGACCCAGACCGGCATCTACATCGGCTACCTGCGGGCGGGGCAGCTGGGGGCGCTGGTGGCGGGCCTGTGCTTTATTGCCCCCGCGTTTTTCATCGTGCTGGCGCTATCTTGGGCCTACTTTAAGTTTCAGGGGGTGCCGCAGATTGAGCACCTGTTTTTGGGCATTTCGCCCGTAGTCATCGCCATCATCTTTGGTTTTTGCTACAAGCTGAGCAAAAAAGCGATTAAAGACTGGCCGGGGGTGGCGATCGCCCTCACCGTCCTCCTCCTCTCCCTCGCCTTTCGCGTCAACGTCCTGCTGCTGTTCTTGATGGCGGGTCTGGCGGGTCTTGCCATCTATCGCCCCACCGCTCCGCCCCCCGCCGGGCCGTCTCCCCGCGCCAGCGCCTGGCTCGCCCCCCTGCTGCCCATCACCCAGGGCCTGCCCCACCTGCTGGCCAACCTCCCCGCTGAATCCCTGGCCGTGACTAGCTTCTGGGGTCTCGATCGCATTCAAGCCTACTTCCTGCCCCTGACCAGCTTTTTTCTCAAGACCGGGGCCTTTATCTTTGGCGGCGGCCTGGTGATCATTCCCCTGCTCGAAGCGGCGGTGGTGGATGACTTTGGCTGGATGACCCGCAGCCAGTTTATCGATGGCGTGGCCCTGGGCGAACTCACCCCCGGCCCGGTGGTGATCACGGCGGCGTTTGTGGGCTACAAGGTGGCGGGGGCGATGGGGGCACTGGTCGCCACCATCGCTATCTTCACCCCATCCTTTTTATTTATCATGTTTGCCTCGCCCTTTTTGCTGCGGCTGCGGCAAAACCCCTGGGTCAAGAGCTTTCTCAAGGGGGTGCTGCCGGGGGTGCTGGGGGCGATCGCCGCCGCCGCCATTCCCCTCGCCGCTGCGGCCCTGCTGCAACCGACTATGCCCCGCACTGTGGTTGCCGTCACCGTGGGCGTCGCGGCCCTGGTGGCTCTGGTGCGCTTTCGTCGCCCCACCTGGCAGCTGGTGCCCGCCGGGGCAGTGGTGGGGCTGATTGCCGGAGCGATCGTTTGATTTTGGCGTTTAGATTTTAGAGGAGGTTGACCATTTTGTAGTCTTGATTCGGTATGACTAAAACAACAGAAGTCATAGTGCCATAATATTTGCAGGTATAGCGGGTCACAACCATGGAAGCCGTCAAGGTTATGGGCACCATTGACGAGCGGGGGCACCTTACGCTCGATCAGCCTTTAGAATTAGTTGAGAACAGCCGGGTTGAGGTTATCATCCTGGTGCAGGATGCTTTACCAATCTCTGCTGAGGAAGATACGCCCAAAGAGGAAGTTTTGGCAGACTTGCGCCAAGCCTGGCGTGAGGCTCTGACCGGGCAAGCTATCCCAGTGGCTCAATTGTGGGAAGCTTTTGACGATGAGTAACGCTTTTTCTATGCGTGTTGAAGCGGCACCAACTTTTCGTCGCAATCTTCGCAAGCTAAGGAAAAAGTATCGTTCAATTCAAGCTGATGTGCAGCTTGTTATCGATCAGCTCCAACAGGGCGAGTATCTGGGCGATCTCATTCCAGGCTTAGAGTATGAAGTTTTTAAGCTGAGAGTGCGTAACCGCGATATAGCGGCTTTCATAATGATGAGGTGCAGTAACAGCAATGAGCGAACCAGTTTTTTATATCAGTTTCAGAGACTTGCCCAAAGACTGTTTCGATGGTATCAGCTAATTAACGATAAAACTAGGGGCTACCCGAAATCGCCTAGCGAGCTGACGTTGAGAAATGGGTTCATTCTCATAGATTTCAATGATTTTATGCCGTAGATCAGTGCTGTAAGCTTTCATCAAAGTCCTAGCTGTCTTCTACTCTCAAAGTGTGCCACGTATTTATGAAAATTGCTATATAGCATCCTGAAAGCTATGACCTGGATTAGTAATTGCGTGCCCAGGGTTATTAGAATTTGTTTTCCATTCTTGCTTCACACCCTTTGGCAGAGAGGCTAATATCATTGATTTTAGCAAGCATTCGATAGTACATCCCCAAAAATGCATAGCGGCTATTTTTCTGGCGGAATCGCATAGAATTTCGGTATCTGTATGGCGCTGCAAGAAAGCAGATTGGTAGTCTTCCACGGCAGGTATTTTGTTAGTTACGCCTATTGTGAATACTATCTCAAATTCTAGCTTAGGGAACCGATTTGAGGCCTCTGTCGTCGTTTCGGCCACCTACGACCACTTTTGGGCAGTTCGCCTGAACTACTAAACTCTAAAGCCTTGGTTCACAAGGGCTACGGCTTCCTGGGTACTAAGCTTACTTAGTCTGAGTGGCCGAAACGATGATTAACGCCCGATTTGAAAACTATAATTTCGTTTTTATCAAATTTTTAGCTAGAATTTTGCTCTTTTTCCATTTGTCCTAAACTCTGAAACTTAAGAAGTAAGAATTGGATTTAGGTTTTTATCATATGCACAAAGTTGGCCAGCATCACCAGCCCGGCGGGGGCCGACTTTTCGGGGTGGTACTGCATGGCCATGAGGTGGTCGCGAGCGATCGCCGCCGTTACCGTCTGGCTGCCGTGGGTGGTTGTGGCCGCATTCACCGCTGGGTCAGCAGGTTCGGCGTAGTAAGAGTGAACAAAATACACCCAGTCGCCGTCGCTCACCCCCTGCCACAGCGGGCAGCCGGGCTGGGTCAGGGTCAGCTGGTTCCACCCCATGTGGGGAATGGCGATACCCGGCTCTTTGTAGAATTTTTTAATGCGTCCCGGAATGATGCCCAGCCCGGCTTCGACCCCTTCGTCGCTGCCGTCAAACAGCAGCTGTAGGCCCAGACAGATGCCGAGGAAGGGCTTGCCGCTGGCAATTTGCTGCCTAATCGGCTCCACCAGTCCCTTGGCTCGCAGGTGCCGCATGGCCGGGTCAAAGGCCCCGTCGCCCGGCAGCACCAGAGCATCGGCGGCTTCTAAATCAGCCACCAGGTCGGTAATGTGGGGGGTGGCCCCCGCCAGCGCCAGGCCCTTGCAGGCCGAGTGCAGATTGCCCATGTCGTAGTCAATCACGGCAATATTCGCCATCCGCTCTCCTGCCCTCTGGCCTCGGGGTTCGTCCAAGACTCTATCGTACTTGAACCGTGGTTACGCCAACAGGGCCACAGCTGCGCCAAAGAAAGCCTATCAGCTAGCCAAAATAGTCACAGTCCCCAATCCCCACCTTCCCCACTCCCCCACGGCCCCACGACCCCCTGCCCACTCCCCCACCCGCCCCCAGGCCCCCCTGCCCCCATCCCCCCCCCCCCCCACCCCAATGTGCGGCCCCCCCTACG
>JBBSLR010000287.1:0-4876 GCA_038255045.1 Phormidesmidales cyanobacterium | reverse complement strand
TGTTGACCGCATTCTGGACAAGGGCATCGTGATTGATGCTTGGGTTCGTGTTTCCCTCGTCGGTATTGAACTGCTGGCTATCGAAGCCCGTATTGTGATCGCCTCCGTAGACACCTACCTCAAGTACGCCGAAGCCGTTGGTCTGACCGCTCAAGCGGCTGTGCCTGCTGCCTAAGAGCGCCTGCGCTCTCTGCACCCAATGGGGCAGCAGTAGACTGGCTTTAGCCAATGTTTAGCTGCCCCATAAACCAGGTAAAATAAACATCCTCCACCGCGACTATTAACGGCAAATCTAACGGCAAATCTGCCGTCGACAAGCACTAGCACAGCGCCTCACGATTACATTTAGACGCTCAAACATATCTAGGTTTTAGAGTCTAATAAACGGTCTTCTTCCCGCGCCATTTTCTCTCCTTGCCGTCCCCAAAGATTCTCCACATACCAAGTCCAGCTCAGAATCTGTAGTTTTCTTAGAGGCAGAACTCCATTTTTGGACTTGGATGAGGTTTATTATTCACCTCATTTCACTTGCAATATCTCATTCGCAATATCTCATTCGCACTAGAGGGAGAGCAGTCCTGTGACAGCACTTTATGACCAGTGGCAAGCCGCGCGACAGCTGCGCCAGGGCGAGGTGGTCAACCGACGCGATCAGGTCGCCACCGACCTGGAGGGCTGGCAGGCCGAGCGGCTGGCCCACGCTGTGCAGCTGCGCCAAGACCTCGACCAGCTGATGGCCGATCTGCGCGCCAACACTACCCTGTGGCTGGCCCAAACCACCGCCGATCGCACCGCCCAGATTTTGCCTCGGCAACAGGCTCGCCAAGACTACATTCAGCAGCTCCAGGCCGAGACCGATGTGCTGCTGGCCAACTACCAGGCCGATCGCCAAATTAGCGCCGCCGAAGTGCGCCAAAAGCTGGAGTACGACTGCCAGGTGCTGCAAGCCACCGTCAGCGAACTGCGCCTAGAAATCGCCCAAGAACTGCGCCAGGTGCAGCAGCGAGTTGCCGAAATTCAGGCCCAGACAGCGGTGGATCTGGCGGGCTATCGCCACGACCAGGCCATGGTGCGGGCCGAACTGCTGCCCCCGCTCACCGCCTATGTCGAAGACCTCCAGGTGCAGGTGCAGGCCACCCTCAAAGACCTAACGGTGGTGCGCCAGCAGGCGGCGGTGGTGAATCAGGCGCAGCGACAGAGCGATCGCGCTGCCCTGACCGACTCTGTAGATGCCATGTTTGACGAACTAGCCGATTTTCGCCACCAGCTCCAGGCCGAGCGGGCGCAGCTCTCCCATATTGTTTGGGGTGCTGCTGCCGCCCAGCCCGCCGCTGCCCCGGCGCCCCGTCCGGTAGCGACTCGACCCGCCGTGACCTCGGTACCCGCGCGGGCTGCGGCCCAGCCTGCGCCTCAGGCCGCGCCTAAACCTGCGGTCGTCAAACCTGCTGCTGCCACACCTGTTGCCGCTAGACCTGCGGCCGTCAAAGTGTCCCCGGCCCCGGCTAAAGCCGCTCCGGCCAGGGTTCCTGCCCGTGCCGCCGCTCGCTTGGCCCCGGTAGCCACCGTTATCGTTCCGGCCCCAGCGGTAGCCGTGGCCGAAACGCCTGCCCCTGAGCCTCCTTCCATCGAAGAGGTGGTGTACAACTACCTGCACCTGTCCCAGGGTGCCCGCCTCAGCGAAATTGAGTCGGAGCTGGGCATCAACCGCTTTCAGGCCGTAGATGCGCTGCGATCGCTCATCCAAAAAGATCTCGTCATTAAGCAAGACCGTACCTATCTCGTGCAAGAGGAAGCCGTTCTGTGAATACCGTTCTCCAAGCCCGCCCCCGCAACTTCGTCTCTACCCCCACCCTAGAGCGAACCACCCTCAGAGCCCTGCGCTACCTACAATCGGGATATTCTATCCACCTCAAAGGCCCCGCTGGCACCGGCAAGACCACCCTGGCCCTGCACCTGGCCGACCTGCTGGCCCGTCCGATCATGCTGCTGTTTGGCGATGACGAGTTCAAAACCTCAGACCTGATCGGCAACCAGTCGGGCTACACCCGCAAGAAGGTGGTCGACAACTACATCCACAGCGTCATCAAAGTGGAAGATGAGCTGCGCCACAACTGGATTGACTCGCGCCTCACCCTGGCCTGCCGCGAAGGCTTCACCATGGTCTACGACGAGTTCAACCGCTCGCGCCCCGAGGTCAACAACGTGCTGCTGTCGGCCCTCGAAGAAAAGCTGCTGGTGCTGCCCCCCAGCAACAACCGGGCCGAATACATCCGCGTCAGCCCCCACTTTCGCGCCATTCTCACCTCTAACCCCGAAGAATACTGCGGCGTCCACGGCACCCAAGACGCCCTCCAAGACCGCCTGATCACCATCAACATGCCTGAGCCAGACGAGCTGGCCCAGCAGCAGATCGTGGTGCAAAAGGTGGGCATCGACGGCTCTGCAGCCCTGCAAATTGTGCAGTTGGTCAAGGCCTTCCAGTCCACCGTGGCCCCAGACATGGTCTCTAGCCTGCGCCCCAGCCTGATGATCGCCACCATCTGCCACGACCACGGCATTTTGCCCCTGGCCGAAAACGCCGAATTCCGCGATGTGTGCAGCGACATTCTGCTGGCCCGCTCTAAGGAGCCTGCCCCCGACGCCACCCGCCACCTGTGGAATCTGTTCAACCGCTTCGTGGTTTCCCAGGCCGAGCTGGTCAATGATCTAAGCCTCAAGCCCGAGTCTCAGCCTGCGGCCCGTCTCCATGGCGAAGAAGAAGATGAGACCGTTGCGGCTGCTCCCTTAGAGGAGGAGGCCATAGGAGATGAGATTGTAGGAGATGAGATTGCCGAGGCGATCGCCCCTACCCCTAGTGAGCCTCTCAGCAGCGAGGAGCTAGCAGAGGCGGTAGCCGGAGAAGATGCGGTAGCAATAGAAGATCGGGAGTCCGCCGCTGAGGCGATCATTGAAGCTGAGGCGCTCATTGAAGCGGTCGCTTTGGAAGTCGCAGCTGAGGCGGCGGCTCCGGTTCCGGCCCCGGCTCCGGCCCCGGCCATCCCTGCGGTTGAAGCCAGCCTCGGCGAAGACATTGAAACCCGCATTTTCGACTATTTAGACGCGACAGGTACCGCATCTCTCGTTAACATCGAGTCAGTGCTGGGTTTAAACCGCTTTCAGGTCGTCAACGCCCTCAAGTCAATGCTCGATCACAACCTGATCGAAAAACAAGAAATCGACGGGCAGTCCCAGGGTTACCAGCTGAGTTCTAACTGAAGGTAATCTGCCGTGACCACCTCCACCCCCACGACCCGCCCCCAGCCCGGTCGCAGTATGGCCACCGCCACCCAGGGGTCTTCCCTGGTGGATGTGATCGAGCGGGTGCTCGACAAAGGCATCGTGATTGCCGGCGATATCTCGGTTTCTGTCGGCTCCACCGAGCTGCTGAGCATTCGCATTCGCCTGATCATCTGCTCGGTGGATAAGGCCCGCGAAATCGGCATCAACTGGTGGGAAAGTGACCCCTACCTGAGCAGCCGCAGCAACGAGCTGCTCGAAGCCAACCAGCAGCTTCAGGCCCGTTTAGAAAGCCTAGAGGCTGAGCTAAAGGCCCTGCGCCCCGCCGAACCTGCGGGCTAGGCTAGAAACCCGGTCAATTTGGTTCAGACCAACCCCTGGGTGCTTGAAACCTAGGGGTTTGTCATTCATCATTGTTTTCTGGATACCATCATGTTGACGCTCCGTACCCTCCGACAAATTGCTACCAGCCGCACCATTCCTAGCTTTCGTTCGGCTCCCAGCCGCAGTCAGGGCAGCCGACTGCGCCCCCCCGACCAGGGCCGCATGGGCCACCACCAAAGCCGCACCCAGGCCGAAGAAGGCCGCCGCCAGTGGCTCCAACAGCAGTGGCAAAATCGGCCATAGTTCTAGGTGCCAGGGGCTATGGCGGCAGAATTGCCCTCCTTAAGATGCACTAGACTAAGGCCATGACCTCTGAAAACGTCGAGCCAGATCTGTTGCCCAGCCTGGCGCTACAGGCCCCCGCCAAAACCGATGCGGGCCTAGCGCCCCTTTTGCTCACCGTGATCGAGCTGGTGCGCCAGCTGATGGAAGCCCAGGTGATTCGCCGCATGGAGTCGGGCGATCTCAACGACGACGACCTAGAACGAGCCGCCGACAGCCTGCGCAAGCTAGAGGAGCAGGTGGTTTCGATGTGCGAAATCTTTGACGTAGACCCCGCCGACCTCAACATCGACCTGGGAGAAATCGGCACCCTGCTGCCCAAGGAAGGCAACTACTACCCCGGCCAAAAAAACCAAAGCCCCACGATTTTAGAACTGCTCGATCGCCTGCTGGATACCGGTGTTGTCGTCGAAGGCGACGTAGACCTGGGCATGGCCCAGCTCAACCTCATCCACGCTAAGCTTCGCCTAGTCCTCACCTCTAAACCCATCTAACCCACCCATCCACTCAAAATCCAAAATTCCCTATGCAACATTAGGGCAGACACGTGGGTCTCCCCCTACTCCCCCACCCAGCCACTCCCCACTCACCCCATCCGCTGCCACAGCTTAATCGTCCTATCGGCACTGGCGCTGGCTAGCACCTTCCCCCCCGCCTGCACTGCCACCTGATGTACGGGGTTCATATGGGCCGCCAGCGTGTCTTGCAGCCTGCCATTTTGACTGCTCCACAGGCGCAGGGTGCCGTCGCTGCCACCGCTGACCAGCCGCCTGCCGTCGGGGAAAAAGGCCACGGTGTTGACTTCCTGGGTATGCCCCTGGAGGGTGTGGAGCAATGTGCCTGCCGCCAGATCCCACAGGCGCACGGTGCGGTCTTTGCTGGCGCTGGCAATCAGGCGACCGTCGGTGCTGACCGCCACCTGGTTAACGGTGTT
>JBBSLR010000286.1:0-4880 GCA_038255045.1 Phormidesmidales cyanobacterium | reverse complement strand
CCCAGCTGGTCTTTACGTCGTTTCGATTCGCCCATGGGTTCTGGCTCCTACCCTCTGCGCTGGCAATGGCTACATTTTCATCATAGAACGGCCCCGCCCCATCCCTCACCCCCACTCACTCACTCACCCCACCTACTCTCCCCACTCAGCAGGCAGCGATCGCAAATAGGCCGCCGGGCTCAGCGCCTCTAAAATTTGCGCCCCGTAGCTGCGGTAGTGGACGCGGGTGTCGAGCAGCGCTACGGTGCCCTGGTGCTGCCGCGAGGGGGCGATCGCCCGCTGTAACTCTGTCACCGCCGAGGGAAACAGGTAGAGCCGAAACCAGTCTTGCCGCCGCCGCTTGTGAAAGGCCACTCGCCCCGCCACCATGGGGTTTTCGAGGGAGGGCAGCGGCAGCGTGGCCACAATCAGCAGGGCAGGCGGCGGCAGCATAGCCCGGTGCTGCCGCCAAAACTCCCAGCCGCTGACCAAAATGCTGTGGGGGCCAAGGTTGGCCTGCTCCACCTGCACCCGCGAGCCAAATTCTCCTGCCAGCGCTGCCCCCAGCTGGCCTTTCAGGGGCAGATCATCCAGCAAGATCACCGTAGGGCCGAGCGCCGGCGGGGCAGGGTGCGACGACTGGGTCGGGCTGAGCAAACGGCGAATTTCTTGGTGCAGCGCCCCCTGAAACTGAGGCGTGTTGGGCAGCGGCAGGTGGCTGGGCAGATAGAGCTGAATGGCGTCGTTTTGGCGGTGGGGGGTAAATTGCAGGCAGGTGAGATCGCCGAGCCCCAGCCGCTGACGAAAGTTTTCGGCCCCGGCATCGGGGTCGAGGGCGGCACCAATCAGCACCACGGGCTGCCGCTGCCACACCGGGGCCAGGGCGGTGGCCAGCTCTACCGGGGCGCAGTGCAGCGCCATGCGGCCCTGATCGCGCTCAACCGAAAACCACAGCAGGTGGTCGGGCGGGTTGAACTGCTGCCAAAACCTAGCCCACTGGGGCGGCATTGGCCCCTCGGACTGGGGGGCGATCGCGCGGCTGGCCGAGAGCACCTGGTGCAGCCGCTGAAGCTGCTGCACATCGCCCTCTTCTAGCAAATAGCGGTGGTAGGGGTTGGCCGGGTGCTGAAAGGCGGCGTGGGTCAGCGCCACATGGGTGTCTTGAATCAGCGCCTGGTGGGCGGGGTAGGCCAGGGCCAGGTGGTTCCAGTCGAGGGAGGCCAGATCGATGGTGAGCTGCGGTTGCAGCCAGAGTTCTAAATCGTCAGCGTTGTCAATCAGGGTGGGGATGCCGTCGGGGAAGCGGCTGCCGTCGCCCAGGCGATCGCCCAGCCAGGCCTCGGGTGAGGTGATTAGCAAACCGTTGAAGCCGCTGCCGGGCCAGCGATCGCCCATCTGCACAGGTTTGCGCAGGCCCAGTTTTTCTTGCAGCCGAGGAATATCGACCATGAGCAGCCGCTGGGCGGTGGGGTCGGGGGCCACCACCACGGCGGGGCCGGGCCACATCATTAGTGCAATTAGGTAGCTGAGGCGATACTCGCCCTGAAAGGCCGACAGCCCCCCCACCTGGAGCAGGGCGCTACGCCCCAGCCGCAGCGCCCGCGCCACCAGCCGCGCCAGCGTCAGGTGATGGGGCCAGCTTGGCTCTCCCCATTCCCGCAGCAGGGCGCGCAGTTGTTGGTGTACTTGGGCCTCAATCACGGGCAGGGTTGCGGTAGGGGTTTAGAGCAGTCTTGGCGCGATCGCCGGTAGAGGTTGACGACTTGAGCGGCCAGGGAGTTGCCAATCTCTACGGTGGAGCAGGCCTACCCGGCTCGGGTTATAGCTGTTTATTGTCGCATAGATGATTGGTCGCGGCCCTGGGGATGGGGAGTGATGGGTAGGGGGTGGGGCGATCGCCCGATCTGGACGAAGACAAGCGGGGGAAGACCTTGCTGTGGGCTCTTGCCGTGGGTTGGGGCATCTCGCTTTAGACGAAAACTATGAAACTGCCCAAAGGTAGTTCTGAGGCAACATACTTAATCCTATGGGCTAGTTTGTAGATACTGTGTTGGCCTTGGGGCGTCAAGGGTGCCCAATTTCAGGAATTTTCACGGTTTTAGGTCGCTCCGTTACCAGTAGTAGGCGTGCTTACGAATCTGAGAGCACGTCACCCAGGTACAGCTTCACGAAATCTTCGGCAGCTTGAAAATTCAGGCCTTTCAGGGCTTCAACAATTTCTACCACCGTATCTGCTGACGGATCTCTATCCTCCTTTACCCAGCGGTAGACCGTCGTGCGTTCGACCCCCATTAACTTTGCCAGACCGTACTGAGTAAGGTCGTGCGTCTCTAAAACCTGCTTGAGCACATTGCCTGCTTTTCCCATGACCCGATGATCTCAGAGCCTTACAGGTAAAGAAAGGGTTCCGAACGGTTGACGTCCAGTTGGCATATTACTAGGTTTGGTAAATCCACATTCCTACTGCTGCTGTTTCCCATGCCTCAAGCTTTTCTCCTCTCCACCCTAAACAACCCCGCATTGCAAGTTACCATCGAACCCGCTGCCGAACCAGGGCGGCAGCAGGTTCGCATCTTGGTCATCGGCCCCGCCCACGGCGTCGAGCGCATCGTCCACGAACTCTATCGCCTCGGCTTTGCCGAAGTGCGAGAGTGGAGCAAACCCCAGCCCACCGGGCGCACCCACGAAATCATGCGCGTGCTAACCCGTTATGTCATGGTGGGATAAGGCTGGTGCGGTAGCGGCTAAGGCAAAATTCCTGCCGCTAGAGGCTTTGACGGCTTACTCTGAGATGTGCTTGAGTACGCGTTTATCGGTTTCAGAGAGCACGTCGTCGTCTAACGACTCTGCCTGGCGGGCGCGATCGCCCAATTCTTCAAGTTTTTGGCTAGCGGTGGCTCGGCCCTGCTCAATCATCTGGTTGCGCGCTGCGGTCTTGCCGATGATCTGCTTGGTGGTGTCTAGCCCACCGTAGACCCCCTCCGAGAGGGCTTCAGCCTGATCGGCGGCTTGGTCGAGCTGCACGGGCGGGCCGGGCTGAGCATCGGTTCCCCGAGCCTGACTGGCCGCAGAGAAAGAAGTGCCCCACACAATTAGCCCCACGGCAATGATGAGCAGCCCAGCGGCGATCGCGCCGGCGAGGGTAAATATCCGCTTGCTGAGTCCCATAGTGCTTTCCATGCAGTATCTCTAGCTTAGGCAAGGGGGTGGGCGCTGCCCTCCTGCTGAGGAGATACCTCTTGATTACCCCTGCTCTAGAATTTCCAAGAGTTCTAGAAAGACGCCGTTGGTCCAGCCGAAGCCGACTTCGTTGCTGCTGTAGCCAAACTCGATCGCCCCCGACACATCGCCCGTACATTTCTCAATGTCGTACTTTTCGAGCAAGACCCCGCAGCGCTCAAAGTCTTTGACCAGCATGGCAACAAATTTCTCGGCCAGGCGCAGGGCTTCGGTTTTGTAGCCGTAGCGCAGCAGCCCCTTGACCGCAAAATATTGCAGCGGTGCCCAGCCAAAGGGGGCATCCCACTGGTTACCCGAGGCAAAGTTGCTGGTGCGCAGGCCGCCGGGGGCTTCGAAGCGATGCAGGTTATCGACCACGCGCTGGGCCTGCTCTGGCGAGGCCAGGCCGCCCCAGAGGGGGTAGAAGGCGGTGGCGTATTCGTAGCGGCGGTGGCAGCTGGATCGAAAGTTGTAGTCGAGGTAGAAACCGCTGTCTTCATCCCACAGGTATTGATCGACTAGGCACTGGCGGCGATCGGCGCGATCGCGCCACTGGTGGGCCAACTCCGGAATTTCGATAATGTCGTAGATATGAGCGATGTCTTGCTCCATTTGGTAGAGCAGCACGTTGAGGCAGACCGGCGCGTAGTGAATCACATCGACGCTAAAGGGGCCAAAGCGGTTGGTGGGGTCAAGACCCGACTCGCGCATGGCGCGATCGCCCTTATAAAACAGCTCCGTCAGTTCGTCGGCCTCGCGATCATAGTAGAGAGAGACATCGTAATCGGTGACGGTATTGGTGCGGTAAAACTCGCGCACCCGGTCAAAGTGGCTGCGGCCGGCCTCGTCGCGCTCAGAGTAGAGCACCTCGGGGGCTGGCCCATCGGCCACGGCGTAGTAGCGCGACAGGCCGGTGGCCTGGTTGAGGTGGGGGGGCACGGTCCAGTAGTAGTAGTAGCTTTCAAGCTGGGGTAGGGTGTCGGTTAGCCAGTCTTTGTCGTGGCAGCGATCAAACCATTCGAGCACCATGCGCGACAGCACGGGCGGCTGGGAGCGGTTGAGGTAGTAGGTGCGGTTGGCGTTGAGCACGGTGCCGTAGTGTTTGACCTCGTAGAGCAGCTGCTCAATCAGGCTTTTGGCCAGGGCGAATTCTTTGTCGTGCAGCAGGCCGAGCACAATAAAGTAGCTGTCCCAGCCGTACAGCTCGTTAAAGCGACCGCCGGGGACGACGTATTCGCCGGGCAGGTAGAGCAGGCCATGGCCTGAGATCTGGTCGCTCTCTAGGGGCAGCGGCTTGACGGCGATGTTGGCCATCTCCTCTGCCGAAACAAACTGGCTGAGATGGGCGGTGATCTGTTCGGCATCTTCTTGGCCGGAGACGTAAATTAGCCAAGGGCCATTTTTTTCGTGGGCGATTTTTTCGTCGTAGGCGGCGTCGAGAATGTGGTCGTGGGAGCGGGTCAACTCGTGCCACTGGTCTCGAATGTAGGCTTTGACGGCGGCTAGGGTGGGCGAGTCGAGGACGTTGGCTTTGGTTAAGGTCATGTTAGGTGTGCAGAAGTTTGTTTTTATTTTGTCAGTTGCCTCGAAGAGTTCCCCGGCACCCTACCTGCGGGCAGCCCCAAGCGCCTGTAAAAGACGAGCAAGTAAAAAAGAGGGGCAAGTAAAAAAGAGGGGCAAGT
>JBBSLR010000285.1:0-4892 GCA_038255045.1 Phormidesmidales cyanobacterium | reverse complement strand
AGACTGGAAAAGTGCCCTAAATCGTTTCGCTATTGAGTTTGAAGGCAGGTTCCCCATGTAACGATCCCACGCTTGACACAAACTGGTTGACATACCCAGCAGCCGTGCTCTAAAAAAACCGCTTAAGGGCAATTATGGCAATGAAAATACCCAAGTATTTTGCTGCCTCCTAAGGACGCAGGCTCTGCGCCCCTACCCGGTGGTATTTTTTTTCCTGGAGACCACCTAAAACTGGCGCAGAAACCGCAGGTCGCTGGTGTACAGGCGGCGAATGTCGTCGATCTGGTGCTGCACCATAGCCAGGCGCTCGACCCCCAACCCCGCCGCAAAGCCGCTGTAGACCTCGGGGTCGTAGCCCACCGCTTTGAGCACGTTGGGGTCGATCATGCCGCAGCCGAGAATCTCCAGCCACTTGCCCTGCCACTCCACATCCACCTCAGCAGAAGGCTCGGTGAAGGGGAAAAAGCTGGGCCGAAACCGCACCGGAATCTCACCGTAGAGGGCTTCGAGAAAGACCTTGATGGTGCCCCGCAGGTCGGTGAAGGTGATGTCTTTGTCAATCGCAAAGAACTCGATCTGGTGAAACACGGCGGCGTGGGTGGCATCGACGGTGTCGCGGCGATAGCAGCGGCCAATGGCCACCGCCCGCAGGGGCGGCTCATGGCTCTGCATATAGCGAATCTGGGTGTTGGAGGTGTGGGTGCGCATCATGTGGCCGTTGGGCAAATACAGGGTGTCCTGCATGTCGCGGGCCGGGTGGTCGGGCAAAAAATTGAGCGCTTCGAAGTTGTAGTAGTCGGTCTCGATCTCGGGGCCGTCGGCGACGGTATAGCCCAGGCCCACAAAAATATCGACGATGCGGTCAATAATGCTGTTGATCGGGTGAATGCGGCCCTGGGGGTGAAAGATGCCCGGCATGGTCACATCTAGGGTTTCGGTGGCTAGCTGGGCTTCAATTTTGGCGGCCTCTAGGGCGGTTTTGCCCTGCTCTAGCTGGGTCTGAATCAGCTCTTTGACCTCGTTGGCCAAGGCACCAATGCGGGGCCGCTCTTCGGCGGAGAGTTTGCCCATGCCCCCCAGCACCTTAGAGAGCTGGCCCTTTTTGCCCAGGTAGCCAATCCGCAGCTGCTCTAGCTCGTCGAGGCTGGCAGCAGCGGCGATCGCCCCCTGGGCCGCCGCTTTCATGGCCATCAGGTCGGTTTCGAGGGAGGTGGGTGCGACGGTCATTCTGGGTGTATGGTGCAACAACAATCGAGCTGAGACGAGAAACCTATGGCAGAGCCGGGGGAAACTCGGTATCCATAGTCATCCTCAAGCTTTGACTATTTTAGTGTGATGGGGGAACAGTCATGAACATTCTAGTCAGCAACGACGACGGCATTTTTGCCCTGGGCATGCGCACCCTGGCCAATGCGCTGGCGGCGACGGGCCACCGGGTGACGGTGGTGTGCCCCGATCGCGAGCGCTCGGCCACGGGCCACGGCCTCACCATGGATCAGCCGATTCGGGCCGAGGTGATTGAGTCGATATTTAATGGCGATATCCAGGCCTGGAGCTGCTCGGGCACCCCCGCCGACTGTGTCAAGCTGGCCCTGGGGGCGCTGATGGCGACCCCGCCCGACGTGGTGGTGTCGGGCATTAACCACGGCGCTAACCTGGGCACCGATGTGGTGTATTCGGGCACGGTGTCGGCGGCGATGGAGGGGGTGATGGAGGGGATTCCGGCGATCGCCGTCAGCCTGACCAGCTTTACCCACCAGAGCTTTGACCCCGCCGCCGAGTTTATTCGCGATTTGCTGGCCGACGGCGCTCGCTTTCCCCTCGGTGCCCCCATGCTGCTCAACGTCAACGTGCCAGCAGCAGTGGAGATCAAAGGGGCCAAGATCACCCGCCAGGGCATTCGCCGCTACTTTGACCAGTTTGAAAAGCGCGTTGACCCCCGGGGCAAGACCTACTACTGGCTGGCCGGGGAGGCCATTCAGGAAATCGAAGACCCTCTGCCAAACCAGGGGTGGCCCCTAGAGCTGAAACAATCCCTGGCGGCTATACCCACCGATGTGCAGGCGATTCGCGATCGCTACATTTCAGTCACCCCGTTGCAGTACAATCTCACCGCCGTCGGTGACCTGCTCGATCTCACCGGGGGGCAGCGGCCCCTGCTGCCCAAATACAGCAGTGGCCATGGCGCTTAGGGCAGCGGCCCCTGCCAGCGGCAAAAACTGGGACAGCGCCATGGCCTATAGCCATCGCCCCGGGGGTATAGGCCATGGCCTAACCGTTCTGGCAATGGCTGTGGCCGCCAGGGAAATCCACTCCGCCTGCAAAAACGGATCAAAAACATCACCCTTAGCGGGATCTCGTCACAGTTCGGGGCAAACTAGAGAACAAGGCTGAGCAGTAGCGGCCTGGTTTTCCTCCGATGGGGTGGTTCGCCCACCCTGACCATTTTGATCAGAGTTCACTACTATTAGAAATATCTATACCTACAGATCAAGGCTCTACCCCGAGGCTGATCCCAAGGCCAGGCCGGATTCTGTGGCTTTCCTCCAGACAGCAATCCACCTCTAGACAATGTTCTACGCTTTCCCAACCCCGAGAGATTCATGGCTGAGCTTACCGAACAGTTTTTAGTCCGGTTCTGGGGCGTGCGCGGCAGCATTGCCTGCCCAGGGTCACCGACGGTGCGCTACGGCGGCAATACCTCCTGTGTGGAGATGCAGGTGGGCGGGCATCGACTGATCTTTGACGGCGGCACCGGCCTGCGGGAGCTGGGGCTATCGCTGCTAGACAAAACGCCAGTAGAGGCCAATCTCTTCTTTACCCACTCCCACTGGGACCACATCCAGGGGTTTCCGTTTTTTGTGCCGGCCTTTGTGCGGGGCAACCGGTTTAATATCTACGGGGCGATCGCCCCCAACGGCTCTACCATCGAGCAGCGGCTCAACGACCAAATGCTGCACCCCAACTTTCCGGTGCCCTTGCAGGTGATGGGGGCCGATCTCAAGTTTTGTGATATAGAAGTCGGCGAAACCCTGCACATTGGCGACATCACCATTGAAAATGTTCTGCTCAACCACCCCGGCGAATCGGTGGGCTATCGGGTGACCTGGCAAAATCACGTCGCCGCCTACATTACTGACACTGAGCACTACCCCGATCACCTAGACGACAACGTCCTGTGGCTGGCCCGCAATGCCGACGTCATGATCTACGACTCCACCTACACCGACGCCGAGTACCACGACCCCAAGTCGAGCAAGGTGAGCTGGGGCCACTCCACCTGGCAGGAGGCGGTCAAAGTGGCCAAAGCTGCCAGGGTCAAGACCCTGGTGATCTTCCACCACGACCCCGCCCACGACGATGACTTTATGGATCAGGTGGCCGCTGACACTACGGCGGTTTTTCCCGGAGCGGTGGTGGCCAAAGAGGGCATGGTGATTGACCTAACGGCTTCTACATCGGCTCCACGGCCAACCCAGACCGCCGGAGCTTGAAGCTTGGTGTTGCTTATAGTCCACGGTGTGCGGTCTACGGTGCCAGGCGGATTCGTGAATCGTGGACCGTACAAAAACCACCCGCCCCACCCCCACAACCCTCCAGAACGCTGCCTCTGTCATCCTGGGGTTGGCAGCCTGGGGTTGGCAGCCTGTGTAAAAATATAAAGCGTGTGGATTACGTCTTCGCTTACGACAGCCATCACCCCAACGGCCATTGCCCTGGGGAACTTTGACGGTGTTCATCTCGGCCACCAGGCCGTGATCGAGCCGGTGGTGCCCCAGGGGTTGGGGTCTGGGCGGGCAGAAGCTTTGAGGGGGTTTAGCGATCGCCACGGCAGCCGGGGTAGCGCGGGCGGTCAATCTTTGGGGCGGCCAGAACGGGCCGCGACCCCAATGCCCACGGTGATGACCTTCTTTCCCCATCCCCAAGAATTTTTTTCGGGTCAGCAGCGACCGCTGCTGACCCCGCTGCCTGAAAAAGCGGCCCAAATTAGCCGCCTGGGCATTGGCCAACTGGTGCTGCTGCCCTTCAACCAGGCGCTGGTCGACCTCTCGCCCGCAGATTTTGTTGAAATCCTGCTGGTTAAGCACCTGCGGGTGCAGCAGATCAGCGTCGGCCAAGACTTTTGCTTTGGCAAGGGCCGCCGGGGTACCGTAGACGACCTCAGCACTCTAGCGGCCCGCCACGGGGTGCAGGTGCACATTGCCCCCCTGGCTTGTCTGGGCCGCGATCGCATCAGCAGCTCCCGCATTCGCCAGGCGCTAGCAAACACCGACCTAGCAACCGCCAGGGCGCTGCTGGGGCGACCCTACAGCCTGGTGGGTCGCGTGGTGCAGGGCGAGCAGCTGGGCCGCACCATTGGCTTTCCCACCGCCAATCTGCACCTGCCCGCCGACAAGTTTTTGCCCCGCCCTGGGGTATACAGCGTCTGGGTACAGGGGGCTGCCCAGACCCCCTACCTCCTGGTGCAGGGGGTGATGAACCTGGGCACCCGGCCAACGGTGAGGGGCGTGGCCCTGACCGCCGAGGTGCATCTGCTCAACTGGCAGGGCGATCTCTACGGCAAAACCCTAGAGGTGTCTCTGCACAGTTTTCTCCGGCCCGAGCAAAAGTTTGACTCCCTCGACGCCCTCAAGGCCCAAATTCAGCGCGATTGCCAGCAGGCGCTGGCGGAACTGGCTCGGGCATCGGTAGTCAATTGAGGGGCGATCGGGGCATGATAGGCCTACATGCAATTAGCCAAGTTCAGGGTTGGGGGGTTTGCCCGAGGGAAACCATGGCTGCCGCTCTGGGCTTGGCATAACAGGGGTCAACGGAATGCGAGAGCGGGTAGAAGCGCTAGTTCAAAATTTAGATAAAACTATCGTCGGCAAGGCAGATTCCATTCGGCTGGT
>JBBSLR010000284.1:0-4897 GCA_038255045.1 Phormidesmidales cyanobacterium | reverse complement strand
GTTCGTTGTCGAGGAACAGGTGCAGGTGGGGGCCGAGCTGCCAGTCGTCATTCTTAAACAGCGGCAGGCCGCGCACCTGGAGCCGCACGGAGACGGTGGTGTCGCTGAGCACTTCGCCGGGGCGGGGGCTGAGCAGGCGCACCTGGGGGGTGTAGGCGTCGATGATCTGCTTGAGGTTCTCTAGGGCGGCGGGGGGTGAGACCTCGGCTATTTGCCCGGTGAGGCGGTTGGGCTGGGGGGTGGGTTCTGAGATCAGCTCGGTGGGCTGGGTGGGCTTGGCGCAGCTGACGGTGGTGAAGGTGAGCAGCGCGATCGCCGCTAGAGCTACAACCCGCCGTCCGAGTGCTGTCACCCTGCGGATTCCCCCATGTATCGTGCCCATGCCGGTATTCTCCCCGTCTTTGCACTATTAACGATAGGCCACTTTAGGGCCTTTACCGCGATCGCCTCCGAATGATTTTTGTAGGGTTTTTGTAGGGTTTTGGTGGGAGGTTTTGCTAGCCTGGGGGGGCTGAGCTACACTGGCTCGACGGCAATCTCAGGAAGGGTTAACGCGATGCGGACAAAACAGGTTGTCATCCTCACGCTGTCTCTGGTGGTGGGCCTGACCGCAGGCGCAGTGGCCGCCACCGCGTTTTACTGGCACCGGGCCACGGCGCTGCCCACCTGGTACAGCACCAGCGGGGCCGATACCGCCGTCGCCGACGTGGGCACGAGCGGCAACCTGCTGCGGGCCAAGCTGGCCAGCGGCCAGGGCGTGTGCTACGGCGACAACAACCGGGTCGAGATTTCGCTCACCGAGGCCGAACTGACTCAGCTGTTGGCCGAGGGCATTGCTCAGACCCCCCAGGCGGCTGCGTTTTTACCCACCGCCGAGAGCTTGAACGCCACCATTCGCGGCGATCGCGTCACCGGGGGCATTGTCGTCAACCCCGCCGACATTCCCACCCAGAGCCTGCCGCCCCAGGCCCGCCAGGCCCTCGAAACCGCCTTTAGCACCATCCCGATGCTGGGCGATCGCCCCCTCTACATTGGCATTGAGGGCAGCCCCCAAGTCAACAATGGCCGTCTGGTACTGGGCAATGATACCCGTGTGCAGATTGGCCGGGTGAATTTATCCCTAGAGGATGTCTCGCGGCTCACGGGCATCAGCCCCGCCCAGCTGAATGAGCGCATTAACTTAGCCCTACCCCAGGCGGGCCTCACCCTCGACGGGCTAGAGTTTATCAACGGCGAAGCGGTGCTGCGGGGCGTGACCCAATAGTGGCCTATCGATAGGCGGTGCCGTCTTTGTGAAAAAACCTCCACTGGCCATTTACCAGCTGAGCGGCGATGTCGTCGTCGGGATAGGTCGCCTGATCGCCGGGAGTTCTATCCCCCACTTCTAGATAGACGACCTCTGCATCGGTTTCATTCACCAGGCGATGGGCGTTGCCTGAGCCAGCTTTGAAGCCCGCGCACATGCCGGGCTGTAGCTGGGTGGGGCCTGCATCTGTGTAGAGCGTCGGCTGGCCAGCAATGACATAGATAAATTCGTCTTGCTGACTGTGGGCGTGACGCAGCGCCGACACCGCCTGCGGCGGCAGGTGGGTGAGGTTGACGCCAAAGTTAGAGAGGCCAAACAGGTCACCGAGGGGGCGCTTGATGCGGCCCGCCATTTGGTTGGCGAAGGGCTCGGGGTAGTGAGATGGCTTGGTTCTGGGTGGGGCCTGGGCGGCGGCGATCGCAAGGGTCATACGCTCTGTAAAAAAATGTGCTGATTCTGCAAAATTTGCTTGGCAAAAGAAAGCTTTGATCGCAGATCTACATCTGCCAAGGTTTCTAAAAAGCTCAGAAATTCAACTTGTTGCCGAGAGCTTTTAAAAGGAAGCGCCTTGGTGGCTAAGTTGGGCAAATTTGCTCTAACTCGCAGTACTTCAACCCCCACTACCTGATTCTCAGCGTCATAGTCATACACCACATCAGCTTCAACCGACTCCGAGTCTGTCACCTCACCATCGAGGAGCCGCAGATACAGGGCATCCGCCTCTGAGTCGAACTGGATCTTCATAGTCTGCCTCGCATCCGCTGATCAAAGTGAACCGTCACCACGCGCCAAGGCTCGATAACCGTATTATAGACAACCTTCAAGACTCGCCCTTCTGCTTCTGGAATCTCTCGATAGGCGCATTGACAATCGGCATCGTCTGGATGAGGTTCGAGCAGAGCCGGTTCCATTAGGGTTAGCACAACCCATTGCAAATCAATTTTTCGCCCAGCCAACCGGATCTTGGCATGGTCACTGAGACCGTAGGGGAATGGCTGATTGCTCATTCGTCGGGTGGCTCAACCAACAGTCAAAAGGCACCTCATCGTCCCAACGCTACAGCGTTGGGACGTGCCGCCAGACGCTCCAGCGTCGTTCGAGATGGTGACGCAGGAGCGCCAGGGCAGCATTCCCACGCAGAGCGTGGAGACAATCGCCCTAGCGTGGAGACGCCCCCCTAGACGCTCCAGCGTCACCGATCCTAGGGCGCAGGAGCGCCACGGGGAGCGTTCCCACGCAGAGCGTGGGGACGATGGGAGGCAAGGCTGGGGTTTACTCGTAGAGCCAGCCTTTGGCGGCGGGTTCCCAGCTGACCAATTCGCCGTCGCTAAACCACAGGGCGATCTCGGCCTGGGCGGTCTCGGGCGCGTCGGAGCCGTGAATGATGTTGCGGCCCACGGTGACCCCCAGGTCGCCGCGAATGGTGCCGGGTTCAGCTTCCAGGGGCTTAGTTGTGCCGATGATTTTGCGAGCTGAGGCGATCACGCCCTCGCCTTCCCACACCATCGCTACCACGGGGCCAGAGGTGATGAAGTCGACCAGGCCAGCAAAGAAGGGCCGCTCGCGGTGGACGTCGTAGTGCTTCTCGGCCAGCTCACGGGAGACGGCCATGAACTTCATGCCTACCAGCTTGAAGCCCTTGGTCTCAAACCGACCGATGATGTTGCTGACCAGGCCGCGCTGCACGCCGTCGGGCTTGATCATCAAAAAAGTGCGTTCCATAGATACCTGTTCCTAATGCTGGGTGAAAGAGTTAGTTGCGAAAGGGTCTGCGGTGAAAGACCTCCACCATGGTCAGAAACGGTGGTCACTTTGTAAAGGCTCTGGCCAAAGATTTATGGTTTGCGGTCTATGGTTTGCGGCTCTACCCCACACCTGGCACCGTATACCTGATACCTTGCACCCCGCTCAGCCTATTGGCCAATAGCGATCGCCCGCCCCATCGTACTGCCAGCCACAGCCATCGGGGTCTCGCTTCCGGCTCCAGTCGGCAAAGGTGAGGGTGGTGTGCTGGTGGATCAGCTCGGCCTCAGAGCAGCCCAGCCGCTGGGCCAGATCGGCGGCGGTGAGGGAGAGGGCGATCGCAGCGGCCTGGGAATCTACCGTGGGCTGGCTCCAGGAGCGAAAGGTGTAGAGCACGTCGCCAGCGGCGGTGGGTTCAAAGTCGCCCCAAAAGTCTTTGGCCCGCTGGTCGAGAAACTGGCGGGCCTCGCTGCCGGTGAGCTGGGCGGCGATCGCAAAGTCAAGCACGCTAATGCGGCCCTGGTGGGCGGCAATCTGGGCGTAGAATATTTGGTGCAGGGCAAGCTCCCGCGTCCGGCGGCGCTGCCAACCCCACAGGGCTAAGACGATCAGACCACCCACCAGCAGCCAGGGCAACAGTAGCCTTACCACCAGCACGCCAAACAAAGTCACGGCGGCCACCGCCAGCGCCACCGTCAGACGATATTCAAAACCGGCACCAGGCCCGGCACCGGGCCTGTGGAAAGACCGCAGGGGCATATATCCTCAGAGTGAATCGCTTTCTATGCTGCCACAGCCGCTATGCTAACCTTTGCCACCCCCGCCGACGAGGCCCAGGCCGCTCAGCTCATGCAGCCCTGCCTAATTCGCGTCGTTGACAACATTCGCAAGCACACCGAAACCCTCGACTGGCGCAGTGAGTATCTAGAGCAGGTGCGCTGGCCCGGCACCGCCACCGCCGACCAGCGCCAGCAGGTGCGCGACCTGGCGGCCCAGCTTCAAGATGCCTCCCCAGAGCAGGCCACCGTCCTGCGCCAGCAGCTCAGCCAGCTGCCCACCCCCACCCCCGCCTACGAGCTCAGGCTGACCGAGGGCAGCGCCCTGACCGAGACCCTGACCGAGACCCTGACCGAGAACAATCGCACCGCCACCCTGGATGTGTGGGAGCTGTGCTTTGCCGTCTGTTTTAGCGGCTATCAACCTCAGCAGCCGGTCTCTGTGGATTTGGCCCTGCTCGACGACGACGGCGAAATCAACTGGATCGCCCTCGACGAGAAGGCCAAAGCCCTGGTGGCCCAGGCCATTGACCAGGCGATCGCGCCATCCTAGGGGGCAAGGGAAAGCATCTAGACCTGTGGCTGGGGCCATACTGCATATGCCCAGAGGGGCCCCAACTCCCGACGACGCCAATACGGCACAATGGGAGAATATTGCTCAATTCAAGTCCTGAGCTAAAGCAGGGCTTGGTGTATAACCCGTTTACTATGCTTGACCTGCACAGCCACACCACCTTCTCAGACGGCACCCTGACCCCGGCGGAGCTGGTGGCGGCGGCGATCGCAGCGGGTGTCAAGGCGCTGGCCATCACCGACCACGACACCCTGGCCGGGTGGGATGAGGCGATCAATGCCGCCGGAGATGCGCTGGAAATCGTGCCGGGGGTCGAGCTGAGCACGGTGGAAAACGGGCGATCGCTCCACATTCTCGGCTTTTACCCCAGCCGTGTGGCCCTAGAGCCGCCCCTGGCAGAGCGAATTGCGGGCCGCCACCGCCGCGCCCAGCAGATGGTCGAAAAGCTGGCCGAGTTGGGCTTTCCGGTCGAGCTGCCCGCCATGCGCGGCAACATGG
>JBBSLR010000283.1:0-4913 GCA_038255045.1 Phormidesmidales cyanobacterium | reverse complement strand
TCGCTCAGGTGGCCGTAGAGGCGACCGTCGGCGCGTTCGACGCACTCAATAATGCCCTGCTCTGAGAGGGCGTCGAGGTTTTGGTAGACCGAGGTGTGACCGATCTCGCGGCCCTGCTGGCTGAGGCGGTTGTAGATTTCGCGGGCGGAGAGGTGCTCGTGGTTTTGCCATAGCAATTCTAAAATGTAGCGCCGCTGCCGACTCAGCCGCATGCCCAGCACCTGGCACCGCTCCAGGGCGTCTTCTAGGGAAGTAATTGGCTTTTGGAGTCTGGCTTGGTCATCCATGGTGCTGCATAGTAAATCATACTCAGTACCACTTTAACTTGTTTGCAAGAATCGTGTCTATAAATACCGTGTCCATGCATACACTGACGCCAACAGAGTACAACCCCATCGCTGGCGGGTGCCGCGTCTCAGCCTACTCGGCGAACATCTCGGCCAGGGTTTCTAGCACCAGGCTTTGCTCGGCTGGGCTGATTTGCCCCAGGGGCTTGACCAGTCGCGTTTTGTCTATGGTGCGAATTTGATCTAGAACGATTTGCCCGGCTTTGCCCTGAAACTGACAGGCCACGCGGGTGGGGTAGCGCTTACCTTTTGTGGTCATGGGGGCCACGATGACCGTGGCAATGTGGCGGTTCATCTCATCGGGAGAGATGACTAAGCAGGGGCGGCTCTTTTTGATCTCGCTACCCACGGTGGGGTCAAGGTTGACGAGAAAAACGTCGAAGCGGTTAGCTACCAGTCCCATTCAGCGGTATCCCAATCGGTAGGGCTGATGTCGTCGAGTAGGGTGTCGTCTTGGTGCTTGGCCATGGCGGCAAAGGCGTCATCCCAGCCGGCGCGCTGGCGGGGGGCGGTGCGAATGACGAGGCGATCGCCCTCGACCTCTACTTCTACTTCGGCATTGAGGCCACTTTGCTCCAGCAGCAGCTTGGGGATGCGAATGCCCTGGGAGTTGCCGATCTTGACGATGCGAGTTCTGATGGCGGTGCCCATGGGGTAAAGCCTATATGTGCAGGTGATTACATTGTAGATACATGCACCCAGGCGCGTCAAATAGCTGCTGCCCAGCGGCGATGATTTGCTCAGCTAAGACCCTGCAACCGAAACATTCTAGAGTTTGGAGGTCGCCACCGAGGCTCGTCTGGGGTGCGTTGTCTGGGGTGCGCCACCGCCCCAAAGCAACCCGGTCTCTGCCTGGCAAGGCGCTTTAGATTCGGCTATCCCCCCAATCTGCCGCCCATCTGGGGAACACAACTCGCTAGAATCAGGTGAACCAGTACAAAGTGGCTTATCACGATGATCCCAACCGTTATTGAGCAATCCGGGCGTGGCGAGCGCGCATTTGATATTTATTCTCGGCTTTTGCGGGAGCGCATTATCTTTCTTGGCCAAGAAGTCACCGCCGACTCGGCCAACCTGATTGTGGCCCAGATGCTGTTTCTCGAAGCCGAAGACCCTGACAAAGACATTTACTTGTACATCAACTCCCCCGGTGGGTCGGTGTCGGCGGGGCTGGGCATCTACGACACCATGAACCACATTCGGCCTCAGATCTGCACCATTTGCGTGGGCTTGGCGGCCAGCATGGGGGCATTTTTGCTGACGGCGGGCGAAAAGGGCAAGCGCATGAGCCTGCCCAACTCTCGCATCATGATTCACCAGCCCCTGGGCGGTGCCCAGGGCCAGGCCACCGATATTGAAATTCAGGCTAAAGAAATTCTCTACCTGAAGCGACAGCTCAACGATGCCATCGCTAAAAACACCGGTAAGCCCATCGAAAAAATCGCCGAAGATACCGAACGCGACTTCTTTATGAGCCCCCACGAGGCGGTGGAGTACGGCCTGATTGACCAGGTGATTGACCGCACCTCCGTCGGTGCTCGCCCGCTGACGGTGATGTAGCCTGGGCCTATTGCTGCATTTTGAAGCCTTTGCCCCCCAGATTCTAGAGATTTTGGGGGGCTTTTACGTTGATGCCCGACGGCTAAGGGGCGCTGGGGGGCGACTGGGTTTCTAGGTAGAGCAAAAACTCCAGCAGTTCGTCGTCGGTGAGGTCGTGGCGCGATCGCTTGCCGTAGGTCTTCTCTAAAAACTCGCGGCCCTGGTTGACATCCCAGCCCAGGCGCTGAAGCTCGACATCGGTTTGGGCGATGATATCTGACAGGTCAACGGAGGCAACTGGCCCCGCCGCGCCTAGATTTATCAAGTCGTTGTCGAAATCGTCGGGCACATCTGGCACATCTGGCAGGTCGGGCACATTTGCCAGGTCGGGCACATTTGACAGATTGTCTGGCGGGGCGGAGGCGGTGGGAGCGCTTGGGGGCGGTGGGGTCAGGGCTATCGGTGGTGGTTCAGGGTCTGGCAAGCTTGGCTCATACTCTAGACCTGGCGGTGTGGCCTTCGATGGCTCGTTCAGGATTGGAGGCGCATCTGCTACCGGCTGGCTCGGGTCTGGGGCCTGCTGATGGGGAACTAGGGCGAGGGGCGCAGCAGTTGCCGGGGGCTGAGCCTGAACTATTGCCGCTGGTGCAGCAACCCTAGGCGACTCTGAAGTCGTCAGCCCCAGCCGCTCTAGGGCACGGGTCGTGGCTAGGTCTTCGGCCTGCTCTAGGGTGGCATGGGCGCTCAGGCCGCAGGCTAGGGTCACTCCTTCGGCCCCAGCGCAGACCCGCACCAGGTATAGCCCATCGTGAATAGTCAGCAGATCTGAGGTTAGATTGCCCTGGGGGTAACGATGGCGAAATTGGGTCAGCAGCGAACTCAGCACGCCAAAAGTCTCCCCTGCACGTGGATGGTAACCGTACTATTCTAGGGAAGCGGGGCACGTTAGACTGAAACCATTGTGCCGCAGCCGCTGTGCCAGACGGGCCTGTGCAGACAGGGATGCCCTCTCAAACTGTCTGCGTCCGTAGCCTGCGCCGATGGGCTGGGCCACACGCTTTCACCCTAGACCCTTACGATGGCTGCCGCAGGTGGCTGAACCGAGCTAATGCTAGACCGACTGCTGGATATTTCTGCCAACTTTGGGGTTGATACCCTGCTGCTGTTGCCGGTGCTGATTGCCCTGGAGGCGGTGCTGTCGGCAGATAATGCGATCGCCCTGGCGGCGATCGCCCAGGGTCTAGACAGCGAAGCCATGCAGCGCCGCGCCTTAAACTATGGGCTACTGATCGCGTTTATTTTGCGGGTAGGGCTGATTTTGACGGCGGGCTGGGTGCTTCAGTTTTGGCAGTTTGAGGTCATGGGGGCGGCCTACCTGCTGTGGCTGGTGTTCAAGCATTTCACCGCCCCATCAGATGACGATGCTGAGCACCACGGGCCTCGGTTTGCTACCGTCCTGCAGGCGATTCCGGTGATTGCTTTCACCGACTTAGCGTTTTCGCTCGACAGTGTGACCACTGCCCTGGCCCTTTCTAAGGATGTGGTGGTGATTTTGCTGGGCGGCACCATCGGCATTATTACCCTGCGGTTTATGGCGGGGTTGTTTATCCGCTGGCTCGAAGAGTTTGAGCATTTAGAAGACGCGGGTTTTGTCACGGTGGCCTTTGTGGGCATTCGCCTGCTGGTGCGGGTAATCGACCCCACCCTGGTGCCGCCAGAATGGGTGATGGTGGCCGTGATTGCCGCAGTGTTTGCCTGGGGCTTTTCGAAACGCACTGAAGTTGAGACAACGGGCGAAACCGCTCACCTGGTCGATAGCAAAGTGCCTACGGTGGCTGAACTAGAGGCTCAGAACAGCACCGCTGTCGAGGTATCTACTGATCAAAAAGATCCGACAGCTGCGATGCCGCTTCAGCAGGACTAGGGAAATCGGGGTTCACGGTGCCAGGTTTGCGATTTATAGGGCTGATTTTTGCCTTGCACTTTGCACCGTGAACCCTCTCTTCTAAAGGTAAGAGCACCAGTCGCTCCAGCCCCCGGCATAGAGTTTGGTCATGGGCCGACCGGCCAGGGTTTGGGCCAGCAGGTTGACGCAGGCGGTGACCCCCGAGCCGCAGTAGACGATCGCATCATCGGCGGCATCTAGCTCGGCCCAGTGGTGGGCCAGGTCGGCGGGAGATTTCATCTGGCCGTTTTCAGCCGACACATTTTGCCAAAAGTAGTGCACCGCACCGGGGATGCTGCCCGCGACGGGGTCGATGGGTTCGACTTCGCCTCGGTAGCGTTCGGGCGATCGCGAGTCAATCAGCAGCACCCCATCCTGGCGGTGGCGCACCCCATCAATGTCCACCAGCCAATCTTGGCGTGGCGCAGCCGTGAACTTACCTGACCGTGGGGCAGGAAAATCTTGACTGGTAGGGTAGCCCCCATTGCTCCAGCCCGCCCAGCCGCCGTCTAGCACGGCCCCATGGTCGTGGCCCAGGTAGCGCAGCAGCCACCAGAGGCGGGCGGCAAAGGCAAAGCGGGAGTCGTCGTAGGCCACCACCAGAGTTGGGGTTGGCCCCCCAGACACCACGCCCATGGCCGTGAGAGTTTGGCTAAAGGCCCCTAGCTCAGGCAGGGGATGGCGACCACCGTGGGCCTGCACCGGGCTGGATAGATTCTGGTTGAGATCGAGGTAGTGGGCACCGAGAATGTGGCCGTCGGCATACTGCTGTTGCCCCTGGTGGGGGTCGCCTAGGGCAAAGCGGCAGTCGACCACCACCACCCTGGGGTCATCGAGGTGGCGAGCTAGCCATGCAGCGGCCACCAGGTTTTGAGGATAGGTCATACAGAGCCAGGGGTTTATAACTGTGAGTGGGCGCGGTGGGCGGTAGCTGTCGGAGAAATCACAGGCTGCTTTAGCTATGCCCTCCTGGGGATAGCTAAGCAGCCTAACAAAACTAGGATATAAGGTGGCTGAAATATCGACAGACCATAATCATTGAGGCACAGGTCATGACTATGGAACCGCCATCTGGGACTGAG
>JBBSLR010000282.1:0-4913 GCA_038255045.1 Phormidesmidales cyanobacterium | reverse complement strand
GCATGCCCCATCCAACGCCCTAAGCTTTTCATGGAGTAACTCCTCAAACTGTCTGTTTGTTTTGGGCCTACTGAAGCAAGGCCGAATCTACCGCCCCAGGGCGATCGCAGCCGATTTTAACTATATCTGCCGATAAGCTTACTGCATGGTTCAGATTTCAACACACCATTTTTTCCCATGGCATGAGGTTGGCGCGAGATTGGCGCGAGATAGTTGGAGTGGACTGCAAAAATTGATATTGAGAATAATATCGCCTACCGCCTCAGGCAGTCACCCGCCGCAGTTTGCCGTTAGGCTAAACCCAACGCCCCTAGACGAGCCTCAGCCATGACCAGCCTAATCATCCGCGATGCTGACATTCTCTCGCCCAGCGGCAAATTTTCGCGGGGCGATGTGCGCGTTGAGCAGGGCAAAATCGCCGAAGTTGGCGTAGCCCTAGCGGCCAGTTCTGACATTCTCGAAATCGACGCGGTGGGCCTTACCCTGCTGCCCGGCGTGATCGACCCCCAGGTACACTTCCGCGAGCCGGGGCTAGAGTACAAAGAAGACCTCTCCACCGCCACCCGCGCCTGCGCCAGGGGCGGCGTCACCTCGTTTTTAGAAATGCCCAACACCAAGCCCCTGACCACCACCCAGGAGGCGATGACGGCAAAACTGGCCCTGGCGGCACAGAAATGCCTGGTCAACTACGGCTTCTTTATCGGTGCCACCGCCGAAAACCTGCCCGACCTCAACACCGCCACCCCGGTCTGCGGCATCAAAATCTTCATGGGCTCTAACCACGGGCCGCTGCTGGTGGATACCGAAGCCGCCATTGAGCCGATTTTCGCCAGCGGCACCCGACTGATCGCCGTCCACGCCGAAAACCAGGCCCGCATTGTCGAGCGCCGTAAGCAGTTTGCCGGGGAGACCAACCCCCGCGTGCATTCCCAAATTCAAGACAACCAGGCCGCCCTAGAAGCCACCCAGCTGGCTCTCAAACTCTCCAAAAAGTACCAGCGTCGCCTGCACATTCTGCACCTCTCCACCGCCGATGAAGCCGAGCTGCTGCGCCACGACAAACCCGCCTGGGTGACCGCCGAGGTCACCCCTCAGCACCTGGTGCTCAACCTAGATGACTATGATCGCATCGGCACCCTGGCCCAAATGAACCCGCCCCTGCGCACCGCCCACGACAACGAGGTGCTCTGGCAGGCTTTGCTCGACGGCGTGATCGACTTTATTGCCACCGACCACGCCCCCCACACCCTTGAAGAAAAAGCCAAGGGCTACCCCCAAAGCCCCTCGGGCATGCCGGGGGTCGAAACTTCGCTACCGATCATGCTCACCCAGGCGGTGAAGGGGCGCTGCACCGTACCCCAGGTGGCCCACTGGATGTCGGCGGCCCCGGCGGCAGCCTACGGTATCCCCAACAAAGGCAAAATAGAACCGGGCTACGACGCCGACCTGGTGCTGGTGGACATGCAAACCTACGCGCCCGTGCGCCGCGAAGACCTGCAAACCAAGTGCGGCTGGAGCCCCTTTGAGGGCTGGGAGCTGACCGGCTGGCCCGTGGTCACCATCGTCGGTGGTCAGGTGGTCTTCGACCACGGCCAGCTCAATTTGGACGTGCGCGGTCAGGCGCTACAGTTTGAAGCCCCGTAGAGTGCGATCAGGCGGTCGGCAACCTATCAGGAGATTTCTAGGAAAGAAGTAACCAGCTTTAATCCAGCGACTGTGGCCGTTGTAGGGTGGGCACTGCCCACCATTGGGAAACTATTTTCCAGAAGTCGCCTAAGGTCTAGGTTGCTCTGGCAGAGGCGAATGAACTGCTCTCTTCCGATGCTCTCTCAATCCCCCTCAAAATCCATGGGGCGGGGCGCGATTGCCCGACAGGGGTGGCCCACACACACCTGCCCCGGCGGCAGCGACTTAAACACGCTGCTGCGGGCACCCACCACGCTGTTGGCTCCCACCGTTACCCCAGGGGCGACAAAGCAGTCGGTCGCCACCCAGACCCCATTTTCAATCACCACCGGGGCCACTTCTAGGCCAAAGCGTGGGTCGCCAATATTGTGGCTGCCGGTGCAGAGATAGCTCCTTTGGGAAATCACGCAGTGGTCGCCGATGGTGATCTGGGTCAGGCTGTAGAGCACCACATCGTCGCCAATCCAGCTGTGGTCGCCAATGGCCACATGCCACGGGTAGGTAAACCGCGCCGTCGGGCGAACCACCACGCCCTGGCCGATTTTGGCCCCAAACTGACGCAGCAGCCACCGCCTCGGCCCGTGAGCGGCGTGGGGCGTCAGCGGAAAGATCACCGCCTGCAGCAGCCACCACAGCAGGATGATTCCCTTTGATCGCCCTGGCCGGTACCCAGACTGGTCGTAGGTATCGAGGCGCACCCAGGGGCGATCGCCCGCGTGGACACCATCAGAACTAGAAGAAACCGTCATCAGCCGCCACCTCAGCGCATCCTACGGGGCTGATTCTACCGAAACTACGGGGGGCTGGCTCGCTGGTTTGGGGGCCAGGGCCCGTTCCTGAGCAGTCTCCTCGGCAATCTCCTGGCCGCTTGCTTTAGCGGTGACGTTGAGCTGACCCCCAAACTGGCGCAGCTCAAACAGCTTCACCCCGATCTGGTACTCGTACTGGCTCAGCAGCCGCCCATAGATGTAGCCCGCCCGCCCGTCTAAAAAGCCCAGCCGCAGGATGTAAAACAGCACAAACCGCAGCAGCGGTTTAAAGGGTAGTCGCACCCAGATTTTCTTTAAGAATCGCTTCCGCTGCACTGCGTCGCCAAACAGGTTAGCGCCAATGGTGCCGCCGTCGCCCATGCCCGTGAGCAGGTTGTAGTAGACCTGGGCTTCCCAGTTTGAGTAGCGGTTGTGGCGGGCCAGCCAGTGGTACAGGTCGCGAAAGTCTTCGTGGAGCATGTCGTGCTTGAGGTAGCCCACCGGGCCTTCGACCATGACGTGCTCATGCACTTCGTTGTCGCCGGTGTTGGGAATGTCGGCGGTTTGCAGGTTTTCGTAGCGGCCCGCCCGGTGGCGAAACAGGCGCAGGTTCCAGTCGGTGTATTTGCCGCCGTGGCGAATCCAGGTGCCTAAGAAAAATACGCGGCGGTTGAGGTAGTAGCCGTCAAAGTCGGCCCGCTGAATGGCGGTTTCGATTTCGTCCCAGAGTTCGGGGGTGATGCGCTCGTCGCAGTCAACAATCAGCACCCAGTCGTGGCTAAAGGGCAGATTGTCTAGCGCCCAATTTTTCTTTTTGGGCCAGTGGCCATCAAAGTCAAACTGCACGACCTTAGCCCCAGCGGCGGTGGCGATCGCTTCACTGCGATCGCCGCTCTGCGAGTCGACCACAAATACCTCCGCCGCCCGCTCCAGGCTGGCCAGACAGGCGGGCAGGTTTTGCTCCTCATTTTTCGCCGGTATCAGCACCGAGATCGGGATTTTAGCGGTGGGGGTAGCCATGGGAAATACCAGCGAGGGGGATCAACAACAAACCGTTAGCCAGGCTCAAGCGAGAGAATCCGCCGCCCGCTTGCTGCCAGGGCGGGGCAGCAGGTGCCTCAGTCCACTGAGCACATAGCCCAACTGCCCGTAGGCGTAGACCAGGTTCTCAAACCGCAGGGCTGGGTCGGGCCAGTGGCGCACCGCCTTGACCAGCCCCCGTAGCAGACCCAGGCCCCGCACCCTCACCCGTCCCAGGGTCAGCGTCCCGGCCACCTGCTCGCGGTGGCACTCGCTAATCCCCTGCCACCAGCTGCGCCGCAAAAACCAGCTGCGCCGCAGCCGCTCGGGGGCGACATTGTGGGCCACCTGGGCCTGGGGTACGTATAAGACCTCCAGCCCGGCGGCCAGAGCCTGCTGGGTGAGGTGCAGTTCTTCGTTAGACAGCAGGTTTTTGCCCACCCGGCCCAGCTGCGGGTCAAAGCCGCCGACGGTGTCTAAAAAGCTCTTTTTAACGGCGTAGTTCAGCCCCCTGGGGGTTTGGCCGGGAGTCGTAATCAGCCGAATGGCGGCACCCAAATCGTAGGTGCCCAAACTCTCTGAGAGGGTAGGCGACAGCCAGCGGGGCGCGGCCATGCCCTGGGGCCAGATCAAACTGACGTGGCCACCCGCGATCGCCGCCTCGGGGTATTGCTCAAACACCTCCGCCAGGGCCGCCAGCCAGTGGGGCGAGGCCTCCGCATCGTCATCTAGATAGGCGAGAATGCGGCCGCGAGCGATCGCCGCCCCCCGGTTGCGCGCCGTCGACAGCCCCAGGGTGCTCTCATAGACGTAGGTCACGGTTGGCTGGGGTAGAAATGCGTCCACAACGGCTTGGGTGTCATCGGTAGAGGCATTGTCCACCACAATGACTTCGTAGGTGGGGTAGGTCTGACCCAGCAGGCTGGCGATCGCGCCCCCCAAATAGCCGGCCCGGTTGTGGGTGCAAATAATGGCTGAAATCAAGGGCTGAGTCATTGCCAACGGGTCGCCATAGATAAACCAAACTCAAAGCCAGCGGTGAAAGTCTGCCTACCGGAAGCCCACGCCCCAATCCAGATGGGCGATCGCCCGTCATTAATCCAAACAAAACTCGGCCAAAAAAGACTGGACCAAACAAAACAGGCAGTTCAGAATCACGCTGATTCTAAACTGCCCAGTTGACGCTACAGACTACCGAAACAGCTACTGCTGGGGGCGGGGTTGATAATAGACCTTAGACCCCTGGTCAGCCACGTAGTGACAGGCCCAGGACGATCGCATAAAGCTCTTCCACACCGGCTCGCTAGAGCTGCGATAGTAGTCGCCCAAAATTGGCTTAATGGCTGCCGTCGCCGTCTTCAGGTGGTAGTGGGGCATAGCCGAAAAAATGTGGTGGGCCACGTGGGTGCCAATATTGTGGTGAATCGGGTTGATCAGCCCGTAGTCGCGGTCAATGGT
>JBBSLR010000281.1:0-4930 GCA_038255045.1 Phormidesmidales cyanobacterium | reverse complement strand
GCGGAAGAGACACGTTTGAATCTCCAGAATCTTAGGAAAATTTACAAACTTTAAGGATGATCATACGGGAATGGCTGCCGCGAACCTGAGCAACCTGAGTAAATCAACATAGTCCTTAACATTCCACAGGTGTGGACGCTCTAGCGGCGACTGGGCCTAGGGGTGAGTCATGGCATGGGGGTTGATCAGGCGGTCAAACTCGGCCTCAGACACCTGGCCCAGGGCCAGGGCGGCCGCTCTGAGGGTGAGGTCGTGCTCAAAGGCGTGGTGGGCGATTTGAGCGGCCTTATCGTAGCCGATTGCCGGGCTGAGGGCGGTCACCAGCATCAGGGACTGCTCCACATACTGGGCAATTTTCCTGTGGTTGGGGGTCATGCCCGCCACCAAAAACTCGGTGAAGTTGTGGCAGCTGTCGGCCATTAGGCGCGCCGATTGCAGCAGGTTAAAGATCATCATCGGCTTGTAGACGTTCATCTCTAGGTAGCCGCTGGCCCCAGCAAAGGCGACTGCCGCGTCGTAGCCCATTACCTGTACTGCCACCATGGCTAGGGCTTCGCACTGGGTGGGGTTGACCTTGCCCGGCATGATCGAGGAGCCAGGCTCGTTTTCTGGCAGGTGCAGTTCGGCAAAGCCCGCCCTGGGGCCGCAGCTGAGCAGGCGAATGTCGTTGGCGATTTTGTAGAGCGACACCGCCAGGGTCTTTAGCACACCGCTGGCCATCACCATGGCGTCGTGGGCACCCATGACGGTGAACTTGTTGGGGGCGGTAACAAAAGGCAGACCGGCGATCGCGGCAATCTGTTCGGCAGCAGCTTCGGCAAAGCCTGGCCCAGCGTTGAGTCCTGTCCCCAAGGCCGTTCCCCCGAGCGCCAGTTCGTACAGGTCGGGCAGCGCCCCCTCAATGCGCCTGAGGTTGTCGTCGAGCATGCCTACATAGCCCGAAAACTCCTGGCCCAGGGTGAGGGGCACGGCGTCTTGCAGGTGGGTGCGGCCAATTTTAACGATGTTGGCCCAGGCCTGGGCCTTTTCATCTAGGGCGTTGCGCAGCTGGGTGACGGCGGGGCGCAGGGTGTGGGTGAGCGCCTGGGCGGCAGCAATGTGCATTGCCGTCGGAAACACGTCGTTGGACGACTGAGACATATTGACGTGGTCGTTGGGGTGAATGGGGGTTTTGCTGCCCAAGACCCCGCCCGCCAGCTCAATGGCGCGGTTGGCGATCACCTCGTTGACGTTCATATTGCACTGGGTGCCGCTGCCGGTCATCCACACGTGGAGCGGAAAGTGATCGTTGAGCTGGCCCCCGATGATCTCATCTGCTGCCTGCCCAATTAGCTCGGCCTTCTCCTGGGGCAGTTTACCCAGGGCGGCATTGGCCAGCGCCGAGGCTTTTTTGGTAACGGCGATCGCCTGCACCACCTCTAAGGGCATTTTGTCTTGACCAATGGAGAAATAGCGGATGGATCGCTGGGTCTGCGCCCCCCAATAGCGATCGCTGGGTACGGCGATTGCCCCCATGCTGTCGGTCTCCTGTCGGGTCTGGGAGCAGGGCTGGAGTTTGGGTTCGACCATGGTGCATTTCCGTAGAGCGTCTGCACCGATTCAACCACACGCCAGCGATCCCAGCTCAAAGCAGCCCAGAAAAAACCCTGGAGACAGCAAATGTCCCCAGGGCAGAAGGGTTTTCCTTTTGATATCTGTAGATATTGGACGATTGGCAGGTTAGGCCCGCTTTTTGCGCGTCAGACCGATGGCGCTCAGACCGACCAGGGCCAGGGCAGCGGTGGAGGCCGGCTCAGGCACCGTTGCATTCGGTTCCTCAGGGGTTAGCCCTCCCTTGGCGACGAAAATCGATGCGTGGGACAAGTCTTTGCCGTCAAAGGTGGCCCAGGTTCCGCCCATGCTGCCGCTGTTGCCGTCCACATAGTAGGCGGTATAGGCGTTGCCCGCCTTCAGGCTAATCACAAAGGGGGTAGTGATGGCCTGGGTCACGCCCCAGGTGCCAGCGCCCTTGCCAGTTTGCACCCAGCTAAAGCCAAAGTCTTGGGACTCAACCCCAGAACTGCCCGGCAAAAGAGACAGCTTGCCGCTGTCGTATTTACCACCCGACACCCAGCTATCTGCATCCCCAAAGCTTGCGTTGAGATAGGCGGTCAGTGCAGCATCGAGACTGCTGCTAAAGTCATTCGTGCCCGTTACCCTCAAACAATCTGCGTGGCTGAGGGATGACCCTCCCGCTAGGGGATTGCTGGTTACTGAGCCACTGGCGCAGGCCAGGGAAGTTTCAGGCGTGCTGGTCGCTGGGGAAGGAGTGGTCGCTGGGGAAGGAGTGGTCGCTGGGGAAGGAGTGGTCGCTGCCGGTTGACTGGTCTGGTTGCCATTACCGTTGTTGGCCTTGCCGTTGCCACCAGCTTTGGCTGAGGCTTCAGGAGCAACTGCCCCTACTAGGCTTGCTAACACTAAGACAGATCCTAAAATCTTAAATATTTTCATATCAGAGCAAATCCTCCTTGAGTAGTCACCGTAGGCAGTGGCCATAGACGAAAGGGGGCGTTCGCGTCTGATGGTGCATCCGAGATGAACACAGGTTTCCGAGTGTACTCTTTTACTTAAGCACCCTCAGTATGTCAGCGTGTAAGTCAAATTACTGAGTGTGAAGCCGCTTCACAAAGACTTTATATAATCGATGGCCCTAGCGACGGCGCTGCTTGCTGACCATTTTGCGCGACAGCCGCAGGTTGATGTCTTCGCGCTCGGCCCAGTCTTGCAGCACCCGCAGAAACAGGTGTTTGTCTTGGCCCTGGAGCACGGCGGTTTGGTCCGCAGTTTCAATGCTGTAGGGGTAGCCGCCGCCGATGATCACCTCGCCGCGCACCCAGTTGAGGTACTGGGTGATCTGGCCGCTTTCCCACATCCAGCGGGGCATCTCTAGGCGAGCGGGGTAGCCATCGCGGGTGGTTTTTAGGTAGCAAAAGGCAATCTGGTCGCCGTAGGGGCCGTACTGGTCGAGAATGCCGCCGCGATCGCACTGAAACACCGCCGTTCTGTCACCCCACCCCATAGTTCGGTTGGCTCCAGTCTTCAAATAGGCCAGCAGTTGGGCATCGTGAATGCCCTCGGTGGCCTCTAGGCCGCAGGCGTGGTGCAGCATAGTGGTGAGATCGTGGGCATAGGAGGTATCGACGTAGCCGACTAGGGGTACGCGGCGGCGATCGCTGGCCTCTAGCAGCGAGAGTATCGACTGGACGTAGGCGGTCTGGCTCTCCTGGTCAAAGGCTTCGGCAAAGGTGACCACCAGCGCCCCGTCAAAAAACACTAGGGTGCGCTCTGGCTCTGGGCAGGCGTTGATGTACTCCACCAGCCGCGCCACCTCCATTTGAAAGCGGCGAATGTTGACACGGCGCTCGACTGGCTGGGCTGGGTTTGGCCCCAGATCAGAGGGGGTCATGAGGTCAACCCGCACGTCTTTCTTGTAGGAGCGGGTGGCGCTGTGGGGGTTCTCAAACCAGCCGATTTGCAGCAGCGCAATGGGGATGGAGATATCTTTGCCAGGGGAAATTTGGGAGCCGTCTACGGCAAAGGTGGTGATGTCTTCGAGCACCGTCTGCACCCACTGGGCGCTCTGTTCGCGGTTGGTCCAGCGATCGCCCACCGGGCCAGACTCAGCCAAGAAAAACGGCACAATGCCCTGATTTGCTGCGTCCTGATCTGCCGCTTGTTCAGGGGAGACAGTCTCTAACGGTCGCGCCCCCGCTGGCTCAGTGGGGGGCAGCGGGGCCAGCTGCCGATCTAGCGCCAGGGCCGCAAACTCTATCCAGGCGTGGTTGTAGGCATGCAGCAGCTCAAACTTAGCTCGACTAAAGGAGCTAAAAGCATGGCGCTTTTGGTCAAGCAGGGTTTTGATCTGACCTGAACTCACGGGCATAGTCCATCCGTCGCTTAGAACACCTGTATTGCTCGCTGATTCTAGCGGGTTTGCCCGGGCTTGTCACTTAATGGCATTGAGGTTTTGACCAATTTTGCGGCCGTTACTTGGAGTTTGGGGGGCGACGCGAAGTTCAGTATCATTACCATGACTAGAAAAGTTGAGGCTGGGCAATCTAGAAATACACCACCTCACCCAAACTCAGCTATGGTCCTGCAACTTTATATCTTCGCTTCGTTGCTAGTTTTCACCTTGGCCATCGGCCCTTTTTTAAACGACCCCTCTCGACCCAAAGATCGCGTCAGCAGCTGGGCGTTTCTAGCGTTGGCGATGGCCCTCAGCCCGATCACACTGCCCAATATGATCAAAAAGTGGATGAGCGCTCAGCGCCCATCCACCTCTGTACATCAGCTGTCATCTAAATTCTGAAGTGGTCGCTCGGCCCACCGCTCAACCTCAGAGATTAGTGGTGATCATGGCCGTGGTCGTGATCGTGACCTGGCAGGTGGTGATCATGGCTGTGACCATGGTGGCTGTGCACCGCCGCTGCCTGGCTCGCCGCCAGGGAAGGATTGATCGCTAGAGCATCTTCTTCTAGCAGGTCGGCTATGTGCTTGTCGGCCCAGGTGGCGGCCATGGCGAGAAAAGCCGGGTCGTCGTTGACGCAGGGCATTTGCACGTAGGTGACATCGGGGCGCTTGCGGCGCAGGCCTTCGATGATGTGCTCAACGTCGAGCAGCGTCTCGTGGTTTTCGGTGGCGAAGCCGATGGGCATAAACACCAGGGAAGTGGCCCCCAGGTCAATCAGGTTGCGGGCGGCCAGATCGGCGTTGGGCTGGGTCCATTTGATCAAGGGGGTGTCGTGGTTGAGCCAGCCGACGGAGATCAACGGATACTTGTAGATCAGCCGGTCGCGCACTTTGTCGTAAAGCTTCTGGCTCTCGTCAATGCCGGAGGTGAAGCCCTTGGCCTTGTGAGGACAGCCGTGGTTCATCAGCACAATGCCCG
>JBBSLR010000280.1:0-4936 GCA_038255045.1 Phormidesmidales cyanobacterium | reverse complement strand
TGTCGAGAATATCCAGGCGGGCGGGGGACGGGTCGTCTGCAGGCTCTAGATGGGGGGTATAGGCCGTCAACCCCACCACCGCTGATCGCAAAAAGGGCAAAGACATGGAGAATGCAAGTGCAGTAACCCCACCATTATTGCAGAGCCGATGGGGCGGCTAGGGGAACGGGCATTAGCGGTATACTTTTGCCAACTCGGCTCGCTGGTTGCGTCTATTCTGGCGCTTTGGAACTGGAGGAGTACACTGAGAGGGGTAGGCATTTAGCCTGCAACCGCCGCAAAGTCAAGGCCCCAACCGCAGACCACCATGCTAGATGCACTGATCATATTCTCATTTATCCTAGCCGGGGCGGGCATTGGGTTCTACAGTATTGAGCTGTTGCCCCAGCCGATTTTGCAGCAGGTGACGAATATTGAGGCCCTGGGCGCGGTGACCGCCGTGTTTGGCGGGCTGATTGGCACCGGGCTGGGCCTGGTCATGCAGACCAGCTACCGCCGCCTAGAGCGCCAGATTAAAGAACTTCCCCCCGATCGCATTCTCACCCGTGCTGTGGGCCTGGTGCTGGGCCTGCTGATCGCCAACCTGATGCTGGCGCCGCTGTTTTTGCTGCCGATTCCCTCAGAGTTTGGCTTTATTAAGCCGATGACGGCGGTGCTGGGCAGCGTGCTGTTTGCGGTGTCGGGCATGAACCTGGCCGATACCCACGGGCGATCGCTGCTGCGTCTGATAAGCCCCAGCACGCTGGAGTCGACTCTGGTATCTGAAGGCACCCTCAAGCCCAGCAAAACCAAAGTGCTCGACACCAGCTGCATTATCGATGGCCGCATTGAGGGGCTAATGGATACGGGCTTTTTAGAGGGGCAGCTGCTGGTGCCCCAGTTTGTGCTGCAAGAGCTGCAACAGGTGGCCGACGCCAGCAACGACCAAAAGCGCGATCGCGGCCGGCGTGGCCTCGACGTGCTCAACCGCATCCGGGAGTCGTACCCCAACCGCCTGCTGATCAACTCCGTCGATTTTGACGACATTCCCACCGTCGATGCCAAGCTGGTGAAGCTGGCCCAAGAGCTCAACGCCATGCTGCTCACCAATGACTACAACCTCAACAAAGTCGCCAGCTTCCAAGATGTCGAAGTGCTCAATGTCAACGACCTGGCCCAGGCCATTCGCCCCGCCTACCTGCCCGGCGACGACATCGATCTAAAGATTCTCAAGGAGGGCAAAGAGCCCTCCCAGGGCGTCGGCTACCTCAACGACGGCACCATGGTGGTGGTCGAAGAAGGTCGCGGATACATCGGCGAAGAGCTGGAGGTGGTGGTTACCGGTTCACTGCAAACCTCCGCTGGCCGCATGATCTTTGCCCGCCCCAAAACATCAATGGTGGCTTCCTAGATCCTAGCTACGCAGCAGTGTCGTCCTGAATCCTAGAACCAAGGAGAGACCTATGAGCCTAGAGCAGGTTTTAGCTGAAAAGTTCAAGCGTTTAGGGCCTCAGCAGCAGCAGGATGTTTTGGCATTTATTGAACTATTACAAAATCAGGTAATTATTTCACCAACCCCAGAAGAACTGCAAGCAGCAGACGCGATCATTGCTGGTGGCATTGCCCGTGCTCAAGTTATCGAGCCCCAATCTCCCGAATTAATTTGGCAGCGCTTCGACGCTATTCGACAACGCCTTGCCAGCCACAGTTTTATCCAGTAGGGCAACGAGGCAAGGTTTGTGCTCAAGGTTGTTGTCGATACTTCGGTTTTTGTCGCAGGTCTTCTCAGCCGTAGTTCTAAATCAAGCTCATTTCAGCTTTTAGAAAATTGGAAGAGGCAGGCATTTACCCTGGTCATTTCTCCTCAGCTACTCAGGGAGCTAGTCGTGGTGCTTTTGCGTCGGGGCATTCCAGCAACCGAGTCAGAAGATCTGGTTGAAATTATTAGCCTGATTGCATTGCAGATTCCTGGTTCTTACGAAACAGCCCTGCTGAATGACGTTGACCCAGATGACAATAAGTTTCTTGCGGCTGCCTATGAGGCAAAGGCAGATTTCTTGATTTCTCTTGATGGCGACCTGCTCAATCTCAAATTTTTTCACGGTACTCAGATCTTTACCCCAGCTGCTTTCCTAGATTTTTTGACCGATGGACGAGGCTAGACAATTAAATACTCACTGGAGGCCAACACCACCAAAAAGCCCACGGCACAACAATGGGGTACGATCAAGAACGGCTTTTATCACCACCGCCATGACCGCCCGCATTGAGCTGACCGACGCTGCCCCGCACCAAACCCTCACCCTTGATCTCCCGGTTGATGGGGTGGCCCTCCAGGGGCGCGTGCGCGTGCCGGGAGATAAGTCGATATCGCACCGATCGCTGATGTTGGGGGCGATCGCCCAGGGCGAAACCCGCATCCAGGGCCTGCTGCTGGGGGAAGACCCGCGCAGCACCGCTGCCTGCTTTCAGGCCATGGGCGTCACCATGTCGTCGCTCGAAGACGAGTGGGTGACGGTGCAGGGGGTGGGCCTGGGCAATTTGCAGGAACCTGCCGACGTGCTCAACGCCGGCAATTCGGGCACCACCCTGCGGCTGATGCTAGGGCTGCTGGCGTCGCACCCCGATCGCTACTTTGCGGTCACGGGCGATAGCTCGCTGCGATCGCGCCCCATGGATCGCGTCATCAAACCCCTCACCCAAATGGGGGCCGAGATCTGGGGCCGCCAGCACCACCGCCTCGCCCCCCTAGCGGTGCGGGGGCAGGCCCTCAAACCGATCCACTACCAGTCGCCGGTGGCCTCGGCCCAAATCAAATCGTGCATCCTCTTGGCCGGGCTGCTGACCGAGGGTGAAACCACCGTCACCGAGCCCAGCCTGTCGCGCGACCACAGCGAGCGCATGCTGCGGGCCTTTGGGGCCGATATTTCGGTAGACCCCGACACCTGTAGTGTCACCCTGCGCGGCCCGGCCACCCTCACCGGGCAAACCGTGGTGGTGCCCGGCGACATCAGCTCCGCCGCCTTTTGGCTGGTGGCCGGGGCCATTACCCCCGGCTCTGACCTGGTGGTGGAAAATGTCGGCATTAACCCCACCCGCACCGGCATTCTAGATGCGCTCCAGGCCATGGAGGCCGATATTACCCTGGAGAACCCTCGCGAAGTCACCGGGGAACCCGTAGCCGACCTGCGGGTGCGCCACAGCCGCCTCAAGGCCGCTCACTTCAGCGGCGACCTGATTCCCCGCATGCTCGACGAAATTCCCATTTTGGCGGTGGCGGCCCTGTTTGCCGAGGGCACCACCGTGATTACCGACGCCGTCGAGCTGCGGGTGAAGGAATGCGATCGCCTCGCCGTCATGACCAGTCAGCTCACCGCCCTCGGTGCCCGAGTCGAAGAACAGGCCGACGGCTTAACTATCCATGGCGGCACCCCCCTCACCGGAGCCGTCGTCGATAGCTATACCGACCATCGAATCGCCATGAGCCTGGCGATCGCCGCCCTCCGGGCCGAGGGCACAGTGCAGGTGCAGCGGGCCGAGGCGGCAGCGGTTTCGTACCCAAGTTTTACAGACACCCTGGCCCACCTCTGTGGTTTGGGCTAAGTTGGTGCCTAAATCATGCCAAAATCATGACTCGGGGCGTTACCCTGGGCACACTTTAACCAAGCCGCAAAGACCAGACCCCAGAGGCAGCTTTAAGGCTCGATGTTTAATCAATCGTGTGGCGACCGTTGAAAAACCTTGTCAATAGCCTCACCACTTACATGGCTCTCAGCCCCGACATGGTGGCCCGCCACCGGGTCAACCAGCGGCTGCGATCGCGCCCCTGCCTCACCGCCGAGCAGTGGTTCATTCGCCATTGGACCCCGCCCGCCCTGCCCCGCGCCCTGCCTAAACCCCTGATCGACTTTGCCTACCAGCAGTTCCAGGCTTACTCTGGCCTTGAGATCGGTCGCGTGCAGCCCGCCGATCACCTGGTTGACGACCTCGCCTTTCCAGCGGTGTGCTGGTTTGACTGGAGCATTACCCTGTGCGAAGACTTTTACGAAACCTTTGGCCTCGACATTAGCGAAACCTTTGACGAGACCCAGCTATTCACCTTCGCTGACCTGATCGACTTCCTCGCTCAGCAGCTGAATGCCCAAGCAATGGAGGCATGAGGGAGATGCGGTAGAGTCTAAAGTAGAAGCGTATCCCCCACTACGTTACTCAGCCGTGCGCAAGGAAGTTTTCCCATGAGCCTGAAAGATCGCATTAGCGACGACATCAAGACCGCCATGAAGGCCAAAGACAAGGTGCGTCTAGAGACGGTGCGCAGCGTTAAGAAAGTCATTCTCGAACGGGAGTCGCTGGTGCGCCCCACTGGGCAAGAGGCCCTCACCCCCGATCAAGAGCTAGAGGTGCTCACCCAGCTGGCCAAGCAGCGTAAAGACTCGATTGAGCAGTACCAAAAGGTAGGCCGCGATGATCTGGCAGCCCAAGAGGCGCAGGAGTTGAGCATTCTTGAAGAATATCTCCCCCAGCAGCTTAGCGATGCCGAGGTAGAGGCGGTGATTGACGGGCTAATCGCCCAAAGCGGGGCCTCGTCGCCCAAAGACATGGGTAAGGTGATGGGGCCAGCTATGCAGCAGCTCAAGGGGCGCGCAGACGGGGGCAAGGTGCAGGCCTTAGTTAAGGCTAAGCTGGCAGGCTAGGTGATTCGCTAATGGGTTGCAGCTGGTTGCGAATGGTGCTCAGCCGTCTATGGTCGTCGATCAGCAGTTCGTTGTAGCTGCTTTGCCACACCGACTGACCGAGCTGATTGCGGCATAGATTAATGCGTTTAGCCGCTGCTGCTTTGAATCGGGGGACAAACGAGGAGAGCAGCCAGGGTTTTTGGCATTCTAACTGGCCAGGGGCTTCTATTTTAAAGGGTGTTGCCACCTGGAGAAACACAATGCTCTTGAGGCTGGTGGGG
>JBBSLR010000279.1:0-4939 GCA_038255045.1 Phormidesmidales cyanobacterium | reverse complement strand
GTTCTGGTCGGAACCCCTTAACCTGTAGGCGGTTCGGGAATAGTTTGGCCACCTTGACAGGGCTACCCGCTCTCTATTATCGCCCAGTCTCCAGCTGGGGCCGTCTCTCGAAAAGAAGATCTTGTCGCCGCCGCCGCTACCGCCGCTACTGGTAGAGCCACAGGCGCAGCAGGGTGAGCAGCTGATCGGTATCGACCGGCTTGGTAATGTAGTCAGAGGCGCCGGCTTCGATGCACTTTTCGCGATCGCCCTGCATGGCCTTAGCCGTGAGAGCAATGATCGGCAGCAATTTGAACTGGTCGATCTGGCGAATCAGCCGGGTGGTTTCGTAGCCGTCGAGGTCGGGCATCATCACATCCATTAAGACAATGCCCACATCGGCGTTGGCCTGGAGGGTGGCGATGCCCTCGCGGCCATTTTCGGCAAACACCACCGCCATGTCGTACTGTTCGAGCAGGCTGGTGAGGGCAAAAATATTGCGCACGTCGTCGTCCACGATCAGCACTTTTTTGCCCGCCAGCGAAGCATCGCCGGGCTGCAAGCGGCCTAGATTTGGCTGCTGGCTGGGGGGCAGGTTGGTCTGCACCCGGTGCAAAAACAGGGCGGTTTCGTCGAGCAGCCGCTCGGGCGATCGCACGTCTTTGATGATGATGGTCTCGGCCAGCCGCCGCAGCCGGGTCGCTTCGGCCTCGGTCAGGTCTTTGCCCGTGTAGACAATGATCGGCAGGCGGGCCAGGGCTGGCTCTTGCTTGATCTGCTCGATCAGGTCAAAGCCATTCATGTCGGGCAGGCCGAGGTCGAGCACCACGCAGTCGCAGGGCTGCGATCGCAGCACCCCCAGGGCCGCCGCCCCGGTGTAGACGGCGGTGCTGGTGACATCGCCGCCGCCAATCAGCTCAATAATGCTCTGGGCCTGCACGGGGTCGTCTTCGACCACCAGCAGGTAGCGCACCCGACGCTCGACAAACTGCTTAATGTCGATCAGGGCCTGGGTCAAAATTTCGGGCGCAACGGGCTTTTGAATGTGGGCGATCGCCCCCATGTGAAACTCCCGCTGCTGCTGGTCATTCACCGTCATCACATGCACCGGAATGTGGCGGGTGGCCGGGTCTTGCTTGAGCTGCTCCAGCACCGCCAGCCCCTCCATATCGGGCAGGTGCAGGTCGAGGGTGATGGCATTGGGCACAAACTGCTGGGCCAGGGCCAGCCCGGTCTGCCCCTGGAGCGCCACCAGCACCTTAAACCCCTGCCCTCGGGCCATGTCGAGCAAGATGCGGGCAAAGTTGGGGTCGTCTTCAATCACCAGCAAAACCTGGTCGGTGGCCCCCTGGCCCGGCGGCGCCAGCCGGGTGCGATCGTCCTCTAAGCTGGCAGGCAGGGGGGGCAGGGCTGGCCCAGTGCGATTGGCGATCGCCGGGGCCGCAGCAGCGGTGAAGCTGCGCGGGTGATTGAACCGCTGGCCCGGTGCCGCCGCCCTAAGGTCTTCACTGTCGGTGTTGGCGGCGGGGGGATCGGGAACCTCGTAGCGCTGGGGCAGGTAAAGGGTAAAGGTGCTGCCCTCGTCGGGCTGGCTCTCTAGCTCAATCGAGCCGCCCAGCAGCGCGGCCAGCTGTAGGCTGATCGACAGACCCAGCCCCGTGCCGCCGTACTTGCGGCTGGTGGTGCCATCGGCCTGCTGAAACGCGCCAAAAATGCTCTGCTGCTTATCGGGCGCTATGCCAATGCCGGTATCGCTGACCGCAAAGGCCAGGCGATCGCCCTCGACCGGCCAGATCCGCACCGTCACGCCCCCCCGATCGGTAAACTTGACGGCGTTAGAGAGCAGGTTTTTGAGAATCTGCTGTAGCCGCCGGGGGTCAGTGGTCAGGGTGGTGGGCAGGGCCGGATCGAGCGCAATCTCAAGCTGTAGCCCCTTGGCGGCGGCGGCGGGCTGAAAGGTGCGCTCTAGCTCAAACTGAATCGCGGTCAAGGCCAACGCTTCGACCGTCACCTGCATGGTGCCCGACTCGATCTTGGCCAGGTCGAGAATGTCGTTGATCAGCGACAGCAGATCGGCCCCGGCGGAGTGAATGGTGCGGCTGTACTCGACCTGCTTGTCGCTGAGGTTGCCGTCGCCGTTGTCGCTGAGCATTTTGGCCAAGATCAGCAGGCTGTTGAGCGGCGTGCGCAGCTCGTGGCTCATGTTGGCCAAAAACTCTGACTTGTACTGCGACGACTGGGCCAGCTGGTGGGCCTGATCTTCTAGCTCTTGGCGGGCTTGCTCGACCTCTTGGTTTTTGCGCTCCACCTGCTGTTTTTGGGTTTCGAGCAGCTCGGCTTTTTCTTCGAGTTCTTCGTTGAGCTGTTGCAGCTCCTCGTTTGACTGCTGCAATTCTTCCTGCTGCTGCTGCAGGGTCAGCTCTGACTCTTGCAGCGACTCGGTGCGCTCTTCGAGCAGCTGGTTGCTCTGCAAGAGTTCTTCCTGCTGCTGGCGCAGCTCTTCGGTGAGCACCTGCGATTGCTCTAGCAGCTGCTGGGTTTGAATCGAGGCGGTGATCGCATTGATCATCACCCCCACCACCCGGCTGGCCTCGTCTAAAAACGTCAGCTGCAACCCGTCAAAGGGCTGAAACGAGGCCAGCTCGAGCACCCCCATCACCTCGTTTTCAAACAGCAGCGGCAGCACCACAATATTGAGCGGCGGGGCCTCACCCAAACCCGAGCTAATGCGAATGTAGTCGCCCGGCACCTGGGTCAGCAAGATGCGCTGTTTCTCGAACGCACACTGGCCTACCAGCCCTTCGCCCAGCTCAAACTCGTTTGACAGGTGCTTGCGCTCTTGGTAGGCATAGCTGCTGAGCAGCTTCAGCCGGGCCGGCTCGCGGGTGGTATCGCATACATACAAAACCCCCTGCTGAGCCTCCACTAAAGGAGCAATATAGGTCAACACTAGGTTGGCCAGGGTTTCTAAACTGCGCTGCCCCTGGAGCTGCTGAGACAAATCGGCCAGGTTAGACTTGAGCCAGCGCTGCTCTTCGTTGGTGCGAATGGTCTGCCGCAGATTGGTGACCATTTGGCCAAAGGTGCGGGTGAGAATGCCAGTCTCATCCTGGGCGGTGCTGTCGGGCAGGGTGACGCTCAGGTTGCCCCCAGCCAGCTGCTCAGCGGTATCTGAAAGTCTGTGCAGCGGCCTCGAAATATTGCGCGACAGCCACCAGCCCAACAGCGAGATCAAAACAAACGCCGCCGGAAGGCCGTAGGTGATGGTGCGAGTGGTTTGCTGGGCCGCCAGCTGAGCTTGGTCAGACCGCTCTTGCAGCAGCGACTCTTCTTGTAGCCGCATTTCGGCAATTTGACTGCGCAACTCTTCCATCAACCGGCGGCCCTCGTCGGTCAAAACAAAGCCTTGGGCCGCTTCAAACCCCCCGGTGTCTCGCAGCGCAATGCCATTGCGGAGTCGGTCCAGTCTGGTATTGATCAGGGGCTGAAGATTGGCCAGACGACTCTGAAAGCTAGCGTTGTTAACCTGGAGTAGGCGCAGGGCCTCGTAGGCACCGTCAATCTCAACCAGGGCCCTGTCGTAGGGTTCGAGGTACTGAGGTTGCCCGGAGAGCAGATAGCCCCGCTGCCCGCTTTCGGCGTTGGCTAGCTCAGCCTCTAGCTCGCTGAGATACCCCAAAATTTGATAGGTCTCTCTCTCCTGTTCGGCGTTGCGAATCAGATCATTGGTGGTGCGGTAGGCGATCGCCCCCAGCACAGCAAGCACTGCCAGCCCCACGGCAAACCCTGCGCCAATGCGCGTCCCAATTTTGAAGCGATTTACCATCAGGTGTCGTCAATTATTTAGCATCATTATTCCATGGGGAACAAGCAGCCTTAGGCTATAGGCAGGCTCTCGACCACCGATGGGGGCTAGCCGTCGTTACGCATGGCTTGACTGGCTCAGAGTAGCGCACCTTATCCCCCCTGCCATCCACCCTGGGCCATGGGCTAATGGCGCTAGGGTTTATCGCGCTAGGTTCGGGCGCTAGATTCGGGCGCTAGGTTCAGGCGCTAGATTCGGGCGCTAAATTCGGGCGCTAGGTTAGACGCTAAATTTGAAAAGAGACTGTGCTTGATTCACTGCTGCATTCCCTAGATACTTTTTTGCCCCCAGAGCCTGATTGTCTTACGGCGGCTGGGGAGCACACCGACTACACCTATCAGGGCCGCTGCCCCCGCACCGGCCAGCCCTACACCCTGCCCCGCACCGCCTCAGCCCGCGCGATCGCCGCCGGGTTGATCGCGCAGCTCAAGGCGACCCACCAGCCAGAAGGCAAAATGTATGGGGTATTGCTGGTGCAAACCCCGGCGGGCGACATCGGCGTACTCAAGGCATTTTCTGGCCTGTGGCAGGGGCAGGCCCAGGTGCCGGGCTGGGTGCCGCCGATCGCGGGGCGATCGCAGGTGGCGCTGCAAGAGGCCTACACCCTCGACCAGCTAGCGACGATTAAAGACCGCCTGCTCGCCTTGCACAAACAACCAGAACGAGAGACCTACCATCGCTGGCAGCAAGCGCAGGCCGAGGCTCGCCAGCGGTTGAACCAGCGCCACCGCGATCGCAAACAGGCCCGCGATCACCAGCGCCAAACCCTGGCCCTCACCCTCACCGGAGAATCTCTCCCAGAGGCTTTAGCCGCTCTGGAGCAGGAGAGCCGGGGCGACAAGGCCGAGCGGCGGCGGTTTAAGCAGGGCTGGGGCGATCGCCTCGCCCCCCTAGAGTCCGCCATCCAAGCCGCCGATGCCGAGACCACCGCCCTCACGCAGCGGCGGCGCGATCTCTCCCGCCAGCTCCAGGCCGACATGCACGCCGCCTACCGACTGACCAACTTTGCCGGAGAATCGGTGGCGATTCAACATTTAGCCGCGTTGGGCAACCTGCCCACGGGCACGGGCGACTGCTGCGCCCCCAAACTGCTGC
>JBBSLR010000278.1:0-4951 GCA_038255045.1 Phormidesmidales cyanobacterium | reverse complement strand
GCGCACGTGCTCAAAGCCCAGTTCGCGGGCAATGTCGCCCAGGCGATTAAATTCTGCGGGTGTCCAGTAGCGATCAACCGGGCGGTGATCGAGGGAGGGGCGCAGGTACTGGCCGAGGGTGAGGCGATCGCACCCCACCCCGCGCAAGTCCTGCATCGCTTCAATCAGCTCGGCTTCGGTTTCGCCATGGCCCACCATCAGCCCCGATTTGGTCGGCATGGCCGGGTTGCATTCCTTTACTAAGGACAAGACTCGCAGGGAGCGATCGTACTTGGCTCCGCGCCGCACCGGGTCTTGCAGCCGCCGCACGGTTTCGAGGTTGTGGTTGTAGCAGGCCGGTTGGGCCGCTACAACTGTGCGAACGCGATCGGCCTGTCCTCCGTCCCGCAACGTTCCGCCCCAAAAGTCTGGGGTCAGCACCTCAATTTCCGTATCAGGATTCTCCTGGCGAATTTTGTCCATAACGGTGACGAACCAGCTGGCCCCGTGGTCGGGCAGGTCATCCCGCGCTACCGAGGTCAGCACCACATAGCGCAGGCCCAGCAGCCGCACCGATTCGGCCACTTTCTCCGGCTCGTGGGGGTCGAGGGTCATGGGCGCGCGGCCTTTTTCCACCTGGCAGAACGAGCAGGCGCGGGTACACACCGACCCCATCAGCAAAAATGTCGCGGTGCGGTTGGCGTAGCATTCTCCCCGGTTGGGGCAGCGGCCCTCTTCGCAAATGGTGTGAATCTGCCGCTCTTTGACAATGCGCTGCACTGCCGAGATCTGGCTGGCGTTGCCAATGGGGCGGCGCAGCCAGTCGGGCATGCGCTCCAGCTCGGCTCTGAGCTGCTGTCGTGAGTTGGTTGAAGAAGAAACCATGGCCCGGCGAACCGATTGAGGATTTGGGTAGATATAGCTTTGCCTACAGGTCAATCACTAACTAGTCACGATTGATTACTCACACAGGTGATCGATCCTTCAAGGAACAACATCGAAGAACTGATTGCCTTGAAAGCGGTAAATTCGGAAGTCCCCGTCTAGGGTAAAGATTTGCCTACGATTAAGGACTTCAGCAGTGACCACTAGGGAAGCATCTGCTAAATCCATAGGTAGGTCTCGATATTGTTCCATCAAAACTTGCATTCGCAGTTGTTCTAGCTGACTAGAAAAATGCAGAATCAAGAGCTGATCGGCAATGTAGCCCCAAAGCTCCTGCTGGGCTGGCCATCCACCGTATCGCCCCAATAGATACATGGCTTCGGTAAAGCAGGGCCATGTTGTAACCAATGGTGCTGGAAGCACTGGCAAAACATTAATACAGCGATCATGGCTATGGTCGTTCTGGTTGATTAGAGCAACTAGAGCAGATGCATCACAGAGTGTCGAGGGCTGGGTCACGGTCGCCTATGCTTTTCCGCCAGGATATCAGCGAAGGCGGATTTTGTCCGAGCTGAAAGGTCAGAGGGCAGAAACTGGACTTGCCCAACTCGCCCATTCAGCGCCTGGTCTAAGGTGACTTGTGTCGGGGACTGTTCTTCTTCAGGGGAAAGAACGGTCAGCTTGACCCGCTGTCCAACCAATTCAGGGGCGTGGAGTAAAATCTCCTCCCACGTTCCTTCAAGGGTACGTTGCTCCACAGACTTACCTTATGCAACAGTAAAACGGCTCTACCTGGTCTGACATCTAAGTGGTAACCATTGGCATCTGTTACCTCTAGTAAATTCTATCGCGGGTGATTTCTACCGCAACCTGGCCGGTGTAGTCGGGGATAGGCGGGGTGAGCTTGGTGACTTTGACCGTGACCCGCTGAAGCCGGAGGTCAGAATCCATGGCTAGGGTGGCGATCGCACCCGCCAGCCGCTCAATCAGCGCAAACTTTGCATCGCGAATGATGCACTGGGTGCCGTTGATCACCGTGCGGTAGTCGTGGGTGTCGGCGAGGCGATCGCTCTCGGCGGCCTCTGCTAAATCCAAATACAGCGTGACATCGGCCTGAAACCACTGCCCCAGAACGTTTTCTTCGGGTAGTGCCCCGGTGTAGCCGTAGGCGCGAATGTTAGTTAAATGAATAGCATCCATGCGGCCTATTTGAGCCAGCCCTTGAGGCGGGCCGCCACCTGGGGACGCCGCAGCTTGCGCATGGCCTTGGTTTGAATCTGGCGCACCCGCTCTCGCGACAGATTAAAGATGCCGCCCACCTCTTCTAGGGTGTGGGTTTCACCCGTGGCCAGGCCGTAGCGCAGGGTAATGATGTCTTTTTCGCGCTCGGTGAGCACCTCAGACAGCACGCTGGTGATCTCCTGGCGCATCATGTTTTCGCTGATTTGAGACTCTGGGGTCTGGGTACTGCTGTCTTCGAGCAGCTCCATTAGCTCAGTGTCTTCGCCTTTGCCGACGCGGTGGTTGAGGGAGAGCGATCGCCTGCGCACCTGCTGCAAACTTCTCAATTGATCGACTGTCACATCGAGGGCATCGGCCAGCTCTTGCTCGCTGGGGTTACGCTGCAAATCGCGGCGCAGATCGCGGTGGGCTTTTTTCAGCTTGTTGAGCTTTTCCACAATGTGGATCGGCAGGCGAATGGTGCGGGCATCGTTGGCGATCGTGCGAGTAATGCCCTGACGAATCCACCAGTAGGCGTAGGTCGAAAACTTATAGCCCTTGTCGGGATCAAATTTTTCGGTGGCGCGGTTTAACCCCAGGGCACCCTCCTGGATCAAATCGAGAAAAGGCACGCCCCGATTTAAATAGCGCTTGGCGATCGACACCACCAGCCGCAAATTAGATCGGATCATTCTCCGCTTAGCGTTGCGGCCCTCATGGAGCTTTTGGGTGAAGTCGGCTTCGTTGACCTTCATCTTTTCTACCAACTCCGGTCGGGTTGGTTTTCGGCCCAGCTCTTTCTGAAGTTTTTCGCTGGCGGTTTCGACCTTAGACAAAAATCTGACCTGCCGAGCCAGCTCAATTTCTTCGCTGGGTTTGAGCAGCGGATAGCGAGCCATCTCTTTAAAGAAGGCACCTACGGCATCGTCGGTCAGGGTCTTGCTGTAGCCCGACAGCCCCATCTCTGACATAGACTCTGACTGAGAAAACTTAGCCAAGACCTCCCGATCTTCGTCCCAGGCGGTCAGATCGGGGGTGAGTTGGCTATCGGCAGCGGAGACCTTTTCGGCCACCCGATTTAGGTCGGTGTCTAGCCCGTCGATAGACTCGTCGGGCCAGGCAATAGAGCTATCTCGGTCGGAGTTATATGTAGTAGTCATGGGGTAAATAGAACTGTATACCTACAGGGCGAAGCATGCAGATTGAAGGCATTTATATTCGGGCTACCCTGCCGATGGCAACCCCTAACAAAACAGCTGATCCCGGAATTGAATCTCGGCCTTATTTTGTGAGTCCACAATACGAATTTTTTTGTGGATTCCAAGGCAATGTAACATTTCTTTGGCATCTTGCGTAGTGTAACAGCCAAATCGAAAAATGAACCGCGAATAGAAAGAAAACTCGAATTGTTTTTTGCTATCCTCAGATGCTTTGTCTCGGCATTGATCGCCATCTAGAGATAAAAGCTGTCTGGCAAGGTGCGGCTAGATTGCTGTCGGCTTGGGTGAGCGATCTAGATTTTTTCTTCTATGCGCTTGAGCTACGTTTTCCACAGAGGGGAAAAGTTTTCCACAGAAAACAGCCTGTGGAAAACTTGGGTGTTTGAGGCGATAGAATCTACGGCTCCCGCTCCCGGCTTTTCAAACAACCTCCTACACTGACATAGGTAACCTAAGTGGTGTAAGCAGCGTGGGCCTTGACGACAGTGAAACCCAGCCTCAGTCGGGCAGCGTTTGGGTCAACGTTTTGGTGGACTGTGGCGGCCAGCCGGCAGCCTATACCTACGCGGTGCCTGCCTATTTAGATGTGCAGGTGGGCGACATTTTGACGGTGCCCTTTCGCCACCAGAGCATTGGTGCGATCGCCCTTTCCCTCAGCACCACGCCCCCGGCAAACCTGGCGCCCGACCAAATTCGCCCGGTCGAAGGCATTGTTGAACAGCGGTTTTTTGCCCCGGCCTACTGGGCGCTGCTGCAGCGGGTGGCCGACCACTACCAGGTGCCGCTGATGCAGGTGCTGAAGACGGCGCTGCCGCCGGGGATGCTGGCCAAGTCCCAGCGACGGCTGCGGCTGCGGCGCGATCGCCTTCCCCAAACCCTGCCCGACTCCCTCACGCCTGGGGTGACTACGCTACTAAATGATCTCCGGCGCTCCGCCACCGGCGACTACACCTGGCCCTACCTGCAAAAGCGCGGCCACAGCTATCGCACCCTGCAGCAGCTGATTCAGCTGGGCTGGGCCGAGTCGTATCTGGCCCCGCCCCAGCCGCCTAGAGCTAAGCAGCGTCAGGCAGTCACTCTGGTCGGTGGCGACACCCTGCCCCCCGACCTCACCCCCCGCCAGCAGGAAATTGTTGCCACCCTGCGTCGCCAGGGCGGCGACCTGTGGCTCAGCGATGCCCTGCAGCTGTGCCAAACCACCAGCCCTACCCTTAGGCGTTTGGTTCAGGCCGGCTGCATCGTGATCGAGCCGCGCGAGCAGCTGCGCACCGAAGCGGGGCCACGGCTCGCCGCCGATCAGCCCAAGCCGCTGACCCCCGACCAGGCCGCCGCGCTTCTCTATATAAATAAGAGTGAGAATAAGAGCGAAATAAACAAGCGTCAGCAGGGCCGTCAGTTTTTGCTCCACGGGGTGACCGGGTCGGGCAAGACCGAGGTGTACTTACAGGCGATCGCCCCCCGCCTCGCCGCTGGCCAGTCGGCCCTGGTGCTGGTGCCCGAAATCGGCCTCACCCCCCAGCTCACCGATCGCTTTCGCCGTCGATTCGGCGATCAGGTGTGGGTCTACCACAGCGGATTATCGGATGGCGAACGCTACGACACCTGGCGGCAGAGCCTCAAGCCCTCTAAGCCCCTGGTGATCGTTG
>JBBSLR010000277.1:0-4953 GCA_038255045.1 Phormidesmidales cyanobacterium | reverse complement strand
TACATCAAGCTGGATCAGTTCTTAAAACAAACCCAGGCGGTGGGTACCGGGGGGCAGGCCAAACTGATGATTCAAGACGGTGAGGTCAGGGTCAACGGTGAGATCGAGGTGCGGCGTGGACGCAAGCTGGTGACGGGCGATCGCGTGGAGCTAGAGGGGTACAGCTGGCTGGTCAACCTCGCCGAGCTGGGGTGAGGCGATCGCTCCGGCTAGGGAAGGATTTCTCGATCAAAGTTTATAGACCTGTTAAGCAATCTCGAACCTTGCCTGGGGAATGCTGAACTGGCCCCATGGTTATGAACAATGGGTCATGGACAATAGGCACGGTAACTGTTATTTGTAAGCGCAGCCCTATGACATTAAGCGATATTTTGCATGATCAGACCCTGAAGGCCAGGGTGGTCGATGACTGCACCCGCCTAATTGACCGCCAGGTCGCCGCCAAAGGCGGCCTCGGGGGCATGGCCCTAAAGGCCACCTACGGCATGGTCAAAGGGGTGGGCGCAGGCTACATTCCTGGAGCCATTGGCCGGATTTTGCCTGAGGTGGTGACCTCCCTAGAGCCGATGTGGGCTGAGGGAGAGCGGTTGGGTGACCCGGTGGCTTACCTGAGCCAAAACCAGACCCAGGCCGCCGACGTTATTCTCGGCGTGACCGACAGCCGCATGGCCAACACCAACAACGGCCTGGTGAAGTCGTCTTACAGCAAGCTGCGCCAGTCGGTGAAGGGGGACGTGGCCGGGGCGGTGCCGGGGCTGGCCGAAATTTTGGGTGCTTACAGCTCGGTGTCTCCGTGACCATTAGGGAGTCGCCCCAAAATAAGGTAACGGATAACAGAGCCTGTCTGGATTCCCGTCCCCCACCTTCGCGGGGGCAGGCTCTGCGCGGGAATGACGCTGGAACCTACCCCTGTCAAGGTGGCACAGGTCGGAGGGTAGGATCGCTACGTCTGGCCGCTGAGCCCAGGACTGAAAGTCCAAGGCTCCAAGCAGAAATCCTCTGAAGAGGATTAAGATCCGAGTGCCCCAGTCTGCTTTAGCAGACTTTTGCTGTGAGCCAGGGAGTTCACTCCCTGGTGGTTGTGGCCGAAGTTCCCAATTCATGAGCATTCTGGAGAGTTTCCTGTATTGGCTGATCACCTTAACAGGGGTACGCTGGAACCTGATAAATTTTCGAGTCCTTTAGAAGGATCGGGGTCAACCCAACCGGATTGAGTATCAGCCGGGGATTTGGTAGAGCCTGTCCCAGTAGGGTTCGGCAAACTTTACCAGCCAGTCTTTGATGTGGTAAGTGGCCCGGCAGTCGTCTTCGTTGTAGCGCAGGATGGATTCTAGATAGGCGCGATCGCCGGTTTCGGCCCAGGCGTTGTACCAGCAGATCGACTGGGCTCCATTGGCGCCCTGATCGCGCCAGTCAAACCCCATCCAGCGGGCAATGTGCTTGAGGGCGTAGCTTTCGATGGGCAGGGTGACGCCTTCGGTAATGCACTTATGAATGTCAAAAAAACGGTCGAGCAGCGCCTCGGTCTGGCGGTGGGGGGTGCCGTAAAGCTGCCCCAGCTTACGCACGGTCTGGGCCTCGTAGGGGCAGAAATGGTAGACCGGGGCGTGGGGGTAGGTGTGCACCAGATCGAGAAAGTCATTCCAGGCGCGGCGCTCTTCGCGGTGGCTTTCGGCCAGCAGGGCATGAAAGTTGGTCTCGCCGGTGCGGTTATTGACCACCAGCACGCCGTGGAGGTAGATCAGGTTTTGGTCGGGGGCCGCCTCGATATCAAAGTACAGCTCGACTTCACCCTCGGGCAAATCTTCGGGCCACAGCGGAAACCCGTGGGGGGCGTGGGGGGCACTGCGCGGAATCGCCCGATTATCGATCAGGGCCTGGGCCTGATGCACCAGCTTCTCGGCCACCTGTTCACCAAAGCCGGGCAGGGGTGCCAGGTGGGCAGGGCTAGCCTGGGCGAGAGCGGCCACGGTAGTCAGGTGGTGCTGTTTGAGAAACTCGTAGCGGGCGGGGGTGACGCCGGGCAGCAGCGACAGGTGGCGAGTGGCCTGGGCCTCGGCGTAGCAGTGGCTAAACCAGTGGCATAGGTCGCAGCGGCTGTGGGAAATAAAGAGTTCGGGAACGGTGGCCGAACGCAGATCCGCCAGGCAGTTATTGAGCACCGGCTGCAGCTTGAGCACCAGCCGAGCTAGGTCAATGGCGTACATTTGACCGCCGCGCAGGGCTAGATAGCTGGCATCGGGCCAGACCCCCTGCACCCGCGACAGCAGGTAGGCATGGTAAGCCGCCACGATCTGGTAGTCGAGCTTGGGCTTTTTGCCCAGCTTGATATCGACAGGAAAGTAAACCCAGTCGCCCCAGCACGACCAGCCGGGCTGCCTCACCAGCAGGTCGGGCTGGCTGACCAGCTGCACTCCAGCGATCGCAGAGTTGGCGACTAGCACGCCCTGCTGAATTGCTTCTACACCTGCGGCCATGAGGTCGAGGGTGGCTTTGGCACCGCCAGCCCAGTCGCCTGAGTCAAAGTGAGGCCGATGGAGGGGGTAGTAGTCGTCAAACACCTGCTCCCGGTGCAGCACGCTGTCTTGGCGCAGCTTGAGCAGGTAGTCGGAGGGTGGGGCCTGGTGGGTGCGATCGCCGTATAGATCTAAAAAAGCCCGCCGACTACAGCGCTGGTAGTGAAACAGCACATCGTCAGTGAGCCAGCGAATTAGCGATTGAGCCTTGGGGGCGACCACCTCAGCTGAAAGCTCCAGGGGGCTTTGCGAACTACCCCCTGTCACCGCGCTTTGGTTGAGGGGGTGGCTAACAGACAAGGGGAGTTATGCAGCAGGGACTAAAAAACAGAAAAACAGATTGCTGAAGCTGGGTTTCACAGGGCAATGTGCCCTGCACCGACGGGCAGCCAAAGGTACAGGCCAATCTAGACAACCAAAGCTTCAGCGATCTCCATTGACGACCGCTGCCCATCTGGTGTCGAAGCCAATCATAACCCAGGTTGACGATAGGCCTGTTGGTTAAATGCCCGTTGGTCAAATGACAGTACCCATGCTCTTCCTAAGCATGTTATACCCTATCGAGGTTTTCCGGGAAAGGGTGAGTACTAGGCGGCAAAATCGCCCAGTGCGGGGCACTTGAGCCAGCTAACCTAGGGCTAGTGGTATAGGGTAAAAGCAGAACCCGCACCCTAGTTTTTTGGCTTTAGCGTGATTGATTCTCCTTCTCTGGCCACGATTGCTAGTCTGATGACCCACCGGCAGGAGTTTCCTGCCCTAGAGGGCAAGCAGTACTTTAACTACGGTGGCCAGGGGCCGATGGCCCAGACGACCCTAGAGGCCCTCTTTCAGGCCCACCGACAGATGCAGCAGCTGGGGCCGTTTTCGGGGGCAGCCAACCAGTGGGTGATGAGTGAGACCGCTCTGACTCGGGCTGCGATCGCCGCCGAGCTAAACACCCACGCCGACACCATTACCCTCACCGAAGACGTCACCGTAGGCTGCAACATTCCCCTCTGGGGCATCGCCTGGCGGGCGGGCGACCACATCTTGCTGTCAGACTGCGAGCACCCCGGCGTGATCGCCGCCGTGCAGGAAATTTGCCGTCGCTTTGAGGTCACCTACAGCCTTTGCCCCATCTTAGAAACCGTCAACGGCGGCAGCCCGGTGGAGGTGGTCGCGAACCACCTGCAACCCAACACCCGGCTGCTGGTGATCAGCCACATCCTTTGGAACACTGGCCAGGTGCTGCCGCTGGAGAGCATTGTCAATGCCTGCCATGACCGCCCTACCCCGGTGCTGGTGCTGGTGGATGCCGCCCAGTCAGTCGGGTCGCTGCCCTTAGACCTACCCGCCCTAGGGGTCGATTTCTACGCGTTTACGGGCCACAAGTGGTGGTGTGGCCCGGCGGGGCTGGGCGGTCTCTACGTGCGCCCCGAAGCCATGGAGCACATCGCCCCCACCTTCATTGGCTGGCGAGGCATTACGGTGGATGCCGCCGCCAACCCCACCGGTTGGAAGCCCAACGGCCAGCGGTTTGAGGTGGCCACCTCGAACTATGCGCTGCTGGGGGGGCTGAGAAGTGCGATCGCCCACCAAAACCAGTGGGGCACCTCTACCCAGCGCTACCAGCGCCTGATCGCACTCAGCCAGCGGCTGTGGACTCAGCTGCAAGACCTGCCCCAGATTCGCCCCGTGCGTCAGACCCCGCCCGACTCTGGCCTGGTGTCATTTTGGCTGCTAGAAAATGGCGAACCTTCCTTCCGCTGGCACAAACAGCTGGTCGATCAGCTCGAGACCGAGGGAATATTTCTCCGCACCCTGCAGGCCCCCAACTGCGTGCGGGCCTGCACCCACTACCTGACCCTCGAATCTGAGGTGGATGAGCTGGTAGCCGCTATTCAGGGGGCGCTCAATGCCAGAACTGAGGGTTAGTCCAGCGGTGGGAGCTAGGTTCTGGGCGACCCAGGGGAATCGCCAGGGCCGATGGAGCTGGCGCAGACCCGCTAAAATTAATGGGTCTGACCGTACTTTTGTGTCCAGCCTCCATGATTGCTCCAGGTTCCGTTGATTTTGTGGATGATTACGATGTGGTGGTCGTGGGGGCTGGCCACTCGGGCTGCGAGGCGGCCCTGGCCTCGGCGCGCCTGGGCTGTCGCACGCTGATGATCACCCTCAACCTCGACAAAATTGCCTGGCAGCCCTGCAACCCCGCCGTGGGTGGCCCCGCCAAGTCGCAGCTCACCCACGAGGTCGATGCCCTAGGCGGCGAAATTGGCAAAATCGCCGATCGCACCTACCTGCAAAAACGCATTCTCAATAGCTCGCGCGGCCCCGCTGTGTGGGCGCTGCGGGCGCAAACCGACAAGCGCGAATACGCCGCTGTGATGAAAACCATCGTCGAAAACCAGGAGAACCTGGTGATTCGCGAGGGCATGGTGACCGATCTGGTGCTCGG
>JBBSLR010000276.1:0-4976 GCA_038255045.1 Phormidesmidales cyanobacterium | reverse complement strand
GGCCAGAGGGCTAGGGTAATGTGGGTCGCCTGGGCATCGAGGGCGTTCTCAATCAGCTCGCGCACCGCCGCCGCCAGCGAGTCAATCACCTCTCCGGCGGCAATGCTGTGAATCACGTCGCCGGGCAGCGATTGAATGCGGCTAGAAACAGAATTAGAAACGCTGTCGACGGTGATGGGGCAAAGCTCCAGGGGCAACTAGCTCTATGCTACTGCGCGGCTACGGCACTGGAACAAAGGATCTAGCAGCGGCTACAGGCCCCGAGACTCAGCCCTAAACCACCCCACGACCCAGAAATATGAATTAATTTTTTCAATTGATATGAATGGGCTAGAGGGTAACTTTGTCTACTAATGTCAACAAAAGTTTGCGCGACCTATTAAGGTTTGTTACATTACAGAAGAATGCCTTCTCCCAGGATCCTCCTCACCATGAATCGATTTTTTGGCCTGCTGCCCAAGCCTTCGCCGCTGCGGCCCGACTCTCGGGTGTACGATTTGAAAGAACGCCTAGACTGGGGCGAACCGGCACTGACTATTATTGATGTGCGTGATCGCACCGACTTTAACGAGAGCCACATTACCGGCGCTATCTCTATGCCCCTAGACTCGCTGCTTGCCACGGCGGCTAGCAGCTTTGAAACTAACCGCGACCTCTATATTTATAGCAACACCGATGACGAATCCGCCGCTGTAGCTGAACAGCTGCGCGGGGCTGTGTTTTTGCGAGTTGCCACTGTGCGCGGCGGGGTTGCCGCCTGGAAGGCCGCAGGGTTTCCGGTGGAACTGGTTACGTCGTCGGTGGTCTAGACAATCTGTCAAACTTGAATGGGTAGGTAGGGCAGAGAGTCGGCGGAACTCAGCTAACCGCCGTTGGGGTAGGCTTGGCTGCACCCAGCCTGTAAATTCTAGCGGTTGAGGCGAGTGGCATGGTTATGGGGCAGGCGAGGGCAGACGAGTCGCGCGGCAGCACCCCCCTAGCGTCAAGTACGTTTACTCCCCATCGGGTGGTGACATACAGCCGCGCCCATACGCTGGTGCCCACCTACGAATGCTTTAACCGCTGCACCTACTGCAACTTTCGCACCGACCCAGGCCAGTCACCCTGGGTGAGCCTAGATGACGTTGCTCGGCAGTTGCCCCTGCTGGTGCAGCAGGGGGTCTGCGAAGTGCTGGTGCTCAGTGGCGAGGTAGCCCCCCGCAGCCCCCGTCGGGCCGACTGGCTGCGCCATATTTACCAAATCTGCGAACTGGCCCTAGGGGCAGGGCTGCTGCCCCACACCAACGCTGGCCCCCTCAGCCGCGACGAGATGACCCAGCTTCAGCAGGTGAATGTCTCCATGGGCCTGATGGTGGAGCAGGTAACGCCCCGGCTGTTGAAGACTGTCCATCGCCATGCCCCCAGCAAGCGCCCCGAGATCCGTCTGCAGCAGCTAGAGTGGGCCGGAGAACTGGGGATTCCGTTTACCACCGGCCTGCTGCTGGGCCTGGGGGAGAGTGAGGCCGACTGGGTCGATTCACTGCGGGCGATCGCCACCCTCCACACCCGCTATGGCCACATTCAAGAGGTCATTCTACAACCTCACAGCCCCGGCCAGCAGCAGCTTCAGCGGGGTACAGCGCTGGATGAGATAGCTCTGGTGCAGGCGGTGCAGCTGGCGAAAGCCCACCTGCCCAAGAACGTTGCCATTCAGATTCCGCCCAACCTAGTCAGTCGGGAGGGGCTGCTGGCCTGTCTAGAGGCAGGGGCGACGGATCTAGGCGGCCTTAGCCCAGTGGATGAGGTGAACCCCGACTATGACCACCCCACGCCGGAGTCGCTCAGGGCGGCGATCGCCCCCGCCGGCTGGCAGCTTCAGCCCCGCCTGCCCATCTACCCCCAGTACGACCCCTGGCTCCCGTCACCGCTACAACCCCTAGTCCAAACCTGGCGCGCTTCCCAGGGGAACATTCTAAGCCTGGGCAAATCGCCTCACCCACCCACAACAGGGTAAAATCCTCACAGTCTGACTGAGGTTTTCCGATGGCTGCTCCCCAAACCTGCCCGGTGTGCGGTGTCAAAATTTTGGTGGGCATTGTCGGGGGCGATCGCGTGCTCTTTTCGGCAGGGCCACCGGGTACCCGCGCCCGGCTCTACGCGCGGGTCTGCCGCTACGTCGATAAACCCGGCTGCATCAACAAAGACGGCGGCAGCCAGACCGCTAGCCCCAACGACTACTACAAGCCCGATGTGCCTAGGTGATGCCGATTTTAGATTGGCGATTTTGGCGGCACGTTCCCCTAGCCTCTGCCCGCTTTTTAAGGGTGGGTGGGGAGATCTCTTTTCAGAGCTGCCGTAGTGTGAGTAGTGCCAGCCCTGTCAAAGTGGGTCAGATTTAGGGGTTGATCCCTCGGATTGGCTTTGAGCCTTGGACTTTTAGTCCAAGGCTCAAAGCCGCAATCCTCTGAAGAGGATTATGGGACATCTGCCGCAGTCTGCTTTAGCAGACTTTCGCTATGAGCCAGGGAGTGAACTCCCTGGCGGTTGTGGCCGTAGTCCCTAGCCTATAGGCGTTTCGGGAATAGTTTGGTCACCTTGATAGGGCTGGGTGGGCACTGCCCACCATTAACCTTCAGCCAAAGGCTGAAGAACTCGCCAGCCGCGCCTTGGCCTGCTGCCACAGCGCCTCTAACTCGTCAACGGAATACTCGCTCAACGGCTTCTCTGCCACCGCCTCTACCAGCTCAAACCGGCTGATGAAGCGGCGGTTGGTGCTTTGCAGCGCCTCTGAGGGGTCTAGGTCATACCAGCGGGCCAGGTTCACCAGGGTAAACAGCAGATCGCCCAGCTCCGCCTGCTGGTTTGCTTTCGGCTCGTGGGCCAGGGCCTGGCGAAACTCGTCGAGTTCTTCGTGGAATTTGGCCCAGACATCGTCAATGGTTTCCCACTCAAACCCGGCCTTGGCGGCCTTGGCGGAAATTTTGCTGGCGGCCATCAGCGGCGGCAGAGTGCGGCTGTATTTGGTCAGCTTGGGGGTTAACCGGTGCGGGTCGTGGGGAATGCCTTTTTCCTCGGCCTTGATCCGGTCCCAGTTTTGGCTGACTTCTTCGGGGGTTGCGCCGGTCGCGTCACCAGCGGTCTCGCCAAAAATATGGGGATGGCGGCGCACCAGCTTGTCGGCAATGCCGGTGGCCACGGTGCCCAGGTCAAAGTCGCCGCTGTCGCTGGCGACCTGAGCTTGCAGCACCACCTGGAGCAGTAGGTCGCCGAGTTCTTCTGCGATCGCCCCCTTCTCCCCCACCTGAATTGCATCGACCACTTCGTAGGCTTCTTCGATCACGTAGGGAATGAGGCTGGTGGGGGTTTGGGCCAAATCCCACGGGCAGCCGGTTTCGGGGTGACGCAGCTGGGCGATGATATCGATCAGCCGCTCTAGGGCGGCGAGAATGGCGGCGCGGTGGTTAGAGGCAGACCAGTCAGAGGGTAGGGGGGCAGCAACCATGGCAAAACCGCGTTGACGACAATGTTTATCTTGGGGTGGGTCTATTTTGGGGTGTGATCACGCCTTAAATGCAGAGGCAAGTGGGCTCGCTAGGTCTGTCCGCTGAGCCAAGGACTGAAAGTCCTTGGCTCCAAGCAGAAATCCTCTGAAGAGGATTAAGAGCCGAGTGCCCCAGTTTGCTTTGGCAGACTTTTGCTGTGAGCCAGGGAGTTCACTCCCTGGTAGTTGTGGCCGAAGTTTGCAATTCATGAGCATTCTGGAGAATTTCCCCCATTGGCTGATCAACCTAACAGCGGTACATTCCCCTGCTTTATAGCATTCAGTTTATGATGTTAAACGCTTTCTCTAGCCTCTACCTAAGGAGGGTGCTCAACGCGGTGGCCCTGCATAACTGTGGCTCTGCATAACTGTGGCCCTGAGTGAACCAGAGAGCGGTGGGAGCCAGCCGCGATGCATGGGGCCTTTGGGCCTTCTACCACGAACAAGACAGTGAAGAAACGAGATTAGTGCAAAAACGCGATGCCTGATTTTGAGCTGACCTCAGCCACTACGCCAGCCGCCCTTAGCGTCGGGGGCCTAGTTGACTACATCAAAGCCGTGCTAGAAGATGACCCCACCCTGCGTCAGGTGTGGGTGGTGGGCGAAGTCTCTAGCGCTAACCCCCATGCCAAGGGGCTGTTTTTTACCCTCACCGACCCCGATACCGGGGCGGCGATCAACGCCGTGGCCTGGCGCAGTCAGCAGGCTAGGCTGACGACCCTGCCCACCCTAGGCGAACAGGTGATTGCCCTGGGCACCGTGAAGGTCTACCCCCAGCGCAGCAGCTACCAGCTAACTGTATGGCAGGTGCTGCCCAGCGGTGACGGCCTCAAGGCTCTGCGCTACCGCCAGCTGCGCCAGCGGCTGAGCGCTGAGGGGCTTTTCGACCCCGAGTTTAAGCGATCGCTGCCCGCCCTGCCCCAGACTATTGCCGTGGTATCGTCGCCCCAGGCGGCCGCCTGGGGCGACATTCAGCGATCGCTGCGCCACCACCACCCCGGCCTGCACATTCTCTTCTCGCCCGCTACTGTGCAGGGCGACACCGCCCCCGCAGCCATCGTGGCGGCGATTGATCGCGTCGCCGCCGATGGCCGCGCCGAGGTGCTGATTTTGGCGCGGGGCGGCGGGGCCAGCGAGGATTTGGAATGCTTTGATGACGAGCGGGTGGTACGGGCCGTGGCCAACTGCCCAATCCCGGTGGTGACGGGCATTGGCCACCAGCGCGATGAATCGCTGGCCGATCTGGCGGCGGATCTGTGCGCCCATACGCCCACGGCGGCGGCGATCGCCGCCGTCCCCGCCCTAGCCGACTTAGTCGAGGCCCACCGCCAGCGGGCCCTTCACCTCAAGGCCCTGGTGACCGAACACCTGCTCGATGCCCAGAGCGATGTGCAGCGCCTCGGCCAGCGGCTGTTGCGGGTGCGCCTCGACCAGCGGGTGCAGCAGCAGCTGATCT
>JBBSLR010000275.1:0-4981 GCA_038255045.1 Phormidesmidales cyanobacterium | reverse complement strand
CCATGAAGCAGATGCAGCGGCTGGCGCAGCAGGCCCTGGCCTGTCGCACGGCAGAGGAGGTGAGGGTGCTATGACCCACCGCATTGCTACGGTGACGCTGAACCCGGCGATCGACCAGACGGTCTCGATTCCCAACTTTCGCGCCGATGCGGTAAACCGGGTCGATTGGAAGCAGGACGACGCAGGCGGCAAAGGCGTCAATGTTGCCTCATTCCTATCGGAGGCGGGCCACAAAGTCGGCGTCACGGGGTTTTTGGGCCAAGGGAATGACGCCCTGTTCAAAGCCCTCTTTCACCAAAAGCATGTTGAAGATCACTTTGTGCGCCTGCCCGGCGAAACCCGCGTCAACATCAAAATCGTGGACGACGCCCAGGGCCAAATCACCGACCTTAATTACCCCGGCCAAACGCCTACGCACGACGATGTGGTGGCTCTAAAAGATGCCGTCCACGCCCTGGCGCACACCTGCGACTGGTTTGTGTTTTCCGGCAGCGTGCCTGGGGGCATGTCCACCGAGATCTACGACGAGCTGATTGGCCCGCTCAAGGCCCAGGGCAAAACCGTGGTGCTCGACACCAGCGGCGACGCCCTGCGCTTTGGCCTGCCCGCCAAGCCCGATTTGATCAAGCCCAACCGGGCGGAATTGGAGGAGGTGCTGAACACTACCCTGTCCAGCCCAGGTGAGATTGTCGCCGCCGCCCGCGAGCTGATTGGCTCCGGCATCAAGTATGTAGTGGTGTCGATGGGGGCCGAGGGGGCGCTGTTTATTGATCGGACCCGGGCTTTTCACGCCCAGCCGCCGCCTGTGGCGGTCAAAAGCACCGTCGGCGCAGGCGATGCCATGGTGGCGGGCACCGTGGCGGGGCTGATCGGTGGGCACCCCTGGGGCATGTGCGCCGCCCTGGCCACGGCTTTCTCTATGGGGGCGCTGGGGGAGATCGGGCCAAGACTGCCAACCATGGAGAAAATTCACGCGATGCAGAAGTTGGTAACCGTGCGGGAGGTGATGTGATCTCGGTAGGGTGCATTCGCGGCCAGTTCCCCCAGGCATCCATCAGACAATCTCGGAGCCGCAAGGCACCGATTCACTTTGAATGCTGACGGCTGGTGGCACGGTCTCCAAACGGTGCATTGCTTCGCGAATGCACCCTACCGCCCACCTCTTACCCATCCATCCCTACCAATCCACTCTTCTACCCAAATCAGACTATGACAAAAATCGTTGCCGTGACCGCTAGCGCCGCTGGCGAGGCCCATACCCAGATGGCGGCGGAAGCCCTCAAGCGCACCGCCCAGGCCTTGGGCCACGAGATTGTGACCGAGGCTCAGGGTGTTTCCGTCGTCACTGCTCTCAGTCCTGATGATATCCAACAGGCCGATGTGGTGATCGTGGGGGCCGATGGGGCGGTGGAGCGCGATCGCTTTCACAACAAACCCGTCTACGCCGTCTCCACCAGCGAGGCCATTCGCAATACCGAAATGGTGATCCAGAGTGCCGTGGCGCTGGTGGGCCATGGCCCCAGCCTGGGGGCAATCAAGACCACCCCCCACCCCCACGACCCGCTGCCGGAGGATGTTGTTGCTCCAGAAGCCGCCCCGGCCAGCAAGTTCTTTGTCGGCATCACCTCCTGCCCCACGGGCATTGCCCACACCTTTATGGCCGCCGAAGCGCTGAAGCAGGGGGCGGCCAAGCTGGGCCACGACATCAAGGTCGAAACCCAGGGGTCTGTAGGGTCGCAAAATGCGCTCACCGATGACGAGATCGCCCGCGCCGATGCGGTGATTGTTGCCGCCGACACCCATGTGGATCTGTCGCGCTTTGGCGGCAAACGGCTGTACGAAACCTCGACTAAAGCGGCTATTCACAACGGGGCAAACGTGGTGACGGCGGCGCTGGATGCACCTGTGGCTGGGGGCGGCGGCAGTGGCGGCGCGGGCAGCTACAGAGACGAAGTGAGTCGGGCCAAGGCCGAGCGCTCTGAAAGTCGCTCTGGCCCCTACAAACACTTGCTCACCGGGGTCAGCTACATGCTGCCGGTGATTGTGGCCGGGGGGCTGATCATTGCCCTCTCCTTTGTGTTTGGCATTGACCCCGAGCCGGGCAGCTTTGGCGACGCGCTGATGCAGATTGGCGGCGGCGCGGCCTTTGCGCTGATTGTGCCGGTGCTGTCGGGCTTCATTGCCTTTTCTATCGCCGATCGCCCCGGTATTGCCCCTGGCCTAATCGGCGGCATGCTGGCGGCAAATCTGGGCATGGGCTTTCTCGGCGGCATTCTTTCCGGTTTTCTGGCGGGCTATGTGGCCAAGCTGGTGCGCGACCAGGTCAACCTGCCCGCCAACTTTGAGGGGCTGAAGCCGGTGCTGGTGATCCCGCTGCTGGCGACCCTGGTGGTGGGGCTGCTGCTGGTCTATGTGTTTGGCACCCCGGTGCGCCTGATCATGGAGGGCATGGCCACCTACCTGGAGGGGCTGAGCGGCACCAATGCCGTGCTGCTGGGGCTGATCTTGGGCGCGATGATGGCGGTAGATATGGGTGGCCCGGTGAACAAAGCCGCCTACACCTTTGCGGTGGGGCTGCTGGCTACCAACATCTACGCGCCCATGGCGGCGGTGATGGCGGCGGGTATGACCCCACCCCTGGGGCTAGCCCTGGCCACCTTTGTGTCTAAAAAGCACTTCAACCAGGCGGAGCAGGAGGCGGGCAAAGTGGCTTCGGTACTGGGAATTTCCTTCATCACCGAGGGGGCGATTCCCTTTGCGGCCAATGACCCCCTGCGGATTATCCCCGCCTGCGTTGCCGGGTCAGCGGTGACGGGGGCGCTGTCGATGGCCTTTGGCAACACCCTGCGTGCCCCCCACGGCGGCATTTTTGTGCTGGCGATCCCCAACGCGGTGGAGAATGCGGGGCTGTATGTGGTGGCGATCGCCGCTGGCACCCTGATCACCGCCCTGGTCACTGTGCAGCTGAAGCACTGGTTTCCGCGCAAAAAGGCGATCGCCGAAGCCTAGTTTCCCCTAAAACCAAGCATGCTATCGCCAAGCACCCAGAGTTCTTCTGCGGGTAGTCAAAGCGTCTTGGCTGACCCTCTAGCAAAACCCTGGGTTCTAAACCTCATCCAAGTCCAGAAGTGGAGTTCTACCTATGGGAAAACTACAGCTCCCGAGCTGGACTTGGTATAGCCATAGCTCAACTTTTCACCCCATCAGAAAAACCAATCACTGACCCGATTACTTTCTGAAACAGAGATGCTATCGTTTTACCCATAGACTTTTTTCGATGTAAAAGGCTTTTTCATTTACTTAAATCAATTTAGGAGTTGAGGTGCTGGCGATGGGCATCACAAATCGGATTAACTTCCGTCATGTGCGCGGCGATATGTTTGGCGGCGTCACCGCAGCGGTAATTGCCCTGCCCATGGCCCTGGCCTTTGGCGTGGCCTCGGGGGCCGGAGCGGCCTCAGGCCTCTACGGGGCCGTGATTGTTGGCTTCTTTGCGGCGCTGTTTGGGGGCACGCCGACGCTGATTTCAGAACCTACTGGGCCAATGACGGTGGTATTTACTGCCGTGATTGCCCAACTCATTGCGTCAGACCCTGAAAACGGTATGGCCATGGCCTTTACCGTGGTCATGCTGGCGGGCCTTTTTCAAATTATCTTTGGGCTGCTCAAGCTGGGGCGCTACGTCACCCTGATGCCCTACCCGGTGATTTCAGGCTTTATGTCGGGCATTGGGATAATTCTGATCACCTTGCAGCTGGGGCCGTTTTTGGGCCATGCCACCCCCAAGGGCGGCGTGATTGGCACCCTCACCAGCCTGCCTGAACTAGTCCGGACCCTCGACCCGATAGAGGTAGCCCTGGGGGTGTTTTCCCTGGCGGTGCTGTTTTTGGTGCCCCAGCAGCTCAAGCGCTGGGTGCCGCCGCAGCTATTGGTTTTGGTTGGCGGCACCCTGCTGGCCCTGGTGCTGTTTCCCAACGCTGACCTGCGGTTAATTGGCGAAATCCCCACCGGGTTGCCCTCTCTACAGCTACCCACCTTTCAGCCCAGCCAGGTGCAAACCATGCTGGTCAACGGTCTGGTGTTGGGCATGCTGGGCTGCATCGACGCCCTGCTGACGGCGATGATTGCCGACAGCGTCACCCGCACCCAGCACGACTCCAACCAAGAACTAATTGGCCAGGGCATTGGCAACATGATGTCTGGTCTGTTTGGCGGCATGCCTGGGGCAGGGGCCACCATGGGCACGGTGGTCAACATTCAGGCCGGGGGCAAAACGGCGCTGTCGGGTCTAGTGCGGGCGGGCATTTTGCTGGTGGTGGTGCTGTGGGCCGCGCCGCTGACTAAAACCATGCCCCTGGCGGTGCTGGCGTGGATTGCCGTCAAGGTGGGCTTCGACATTCTCGACTGGAGCTTTTTGAAGCGGGCACACAATGTCTCTTGGAAGGGCACCGCCATCATGTACGGCGTGATGTTTCTGACGGTGTTTGTGGACTTGATTGTGGCGGTGGGGGTGGGCGTGTTTATTGCCAACATTCTCACCATTGATCGCCTCAGCAAGCTTCAGTCTGAGCAGCTCAAAACTATCACCGACTTTGACGACGATGTGGCCATGAGCACTGAAGATAAGGCGCTGATGGATCAGGCCAACGGTCGAGTGCTCGTGTTCCACCTCAATGGCCCGATGATCTTTGGCGTAGCGCGGGCGATTTCTCAAGAACACACCGCCATGGCCGACCACGACGTGCTGATCATCGACTTGCAAGCTGTGCCTTACCTGGGGGTGACGGCGGCCCTGGCCCTTGACAACGCCATTAAAGATGCCCATGAAGCCGATCGCCAGGTGTTTTTGGTCGGCGCGCGCGACAAGACCCTGAGCCGTCTGGAGAAACTGGGGGCGCTGCGATCGGTGCCGCCTGAGCACCTGCTGGCCACCCGCACCGAAGCCCTAAAAGCCGCCCTGCGGTTGCTGGCCGCCAAGGAT
>JBBSLR010000274.1:0-4994 GCA_038255045.1 Phormidesmidales cyanobacterium | reverse complement strand
TTCTACCACGGCGGCGATCGCCCCTTCTGGGTCGCCGGGCATGAGCAGCACATCGGCCCCAGCTTCCACCGCCAGCACCGCCGCTTCGTAGGGGCCGTAGGCGTTGGCGATCGCCCCCATTACCAGGGCATCGGTGACGATCAGCCCGTCAAAGCCCAGACGCTGGCGCAGCAGCCCGGTCAGGGTCGGGGCAGACAGGGTGGCGGGGTAGCGGGCATCGAGGGCGGGAATGTGCAGATGGGCGGTCATGATGGCGTCAACTCGGGCGGCGATCGCCCCCCGAAACGGCTCCAGTTCTAAGGCATTCAACCGCTCTAGATCGTGGGTCAGCACCGGCAATTCCAAATGCGAGTCTACCGCCGTGTCGCCGTGGCCCGGAAAGTGCTTGGCGGTGGTGAGCACCGGCTGAGTCTGGGCACCGCGCAAAAAGGCCTGGGTGAGCGCGCTCACCCGCGCCAGGTGATCCCCAAAGGCCCGCACGTTGATCACCGGGTTGTGGGGGTTGTTGTTGACATCCACCACCGGAGCCAGCACCCAGTTGAGGCCGATGGCCAGGGCCTCAGATGCGGTGGCAGCCCCAAAGGCCTCGGCGTAGGCTAGGGCCAGGGATAGATCTTTCTCCGCCACCGCAGACAGCGCCATCGGCGGCGGAAACCAGGTGGCCCCGCTAAACCGCTGGCCCACCCCTTCCTCAATATCCGCCGCCATCAGCAGGGGAATGCGCGCCTGAGACTGAAGCGTCTGGGTTTTGAGGCCGACCTCGGCGGCGCTGCCCCCTAGCAAAATCACCCCGCCTACGCCCAGGCCTTTGACGTAGCGAGTCAGCGTAGCGCTGTCGGCCTCCCAGGCGGGGTAGCGAATTTCGTGGTCAAACAGGTGGCCCGAGGCCCGCACCACCACCATCTGAGCCACCTGCTCGGCTAGGGAGAGGCAATCGGCGGCGGGCAGGCGGGCGGTGGCCCCTGGGGGCCAGTTGTTGGCCTTCACTCCTGCTCGTCCTCAGGCCCGTCCTCAAGCTCGTCTTCAGGCTCGTTCTCGGGGGCGGCAGGGTCGCCCAGGGCAGTGGTTTCGGTGCCAGCCTCGGCCTCAAAAAACTCGTCGGTGAGGCCTTTTTCGACCCGCTCCTGGCTGAGTTGGTTAATCAGCGACAGCACCTTGGTGCCTCGCTCCATGCCCAGGTCTTCTTTGAAGATAATTTCGGGGGTGCGCCGCAGCCCCAGCCGCTGGCCCAGCTCGCTGCGCACGAAGCCGGTAGCGGCCTTAAGCCCCTCCATGGTTTCGGCTTTGGCTTCGTCGGTGCCATAGATACTGACAAACACCTTGGCGTGCTGCAAGTCGCCCGACACATCGACATCGGTGACGCTCACCATGCCCGCCCCCACCCGGTCGTCTTTGATATCTAGCACCACCATTTGGCTGATCTCTCGTTTGATTAGAGAAGCCACCCGCTCTACGCGACGATTGTTGGGCATTGGGTTCTGTACTCCTGCAATGAAATGCCTGCAATGAAATGTCTGTAATGAAAGGCCCGCAGTGAAAAGCCTGGACCGCCCTCACCCCCAACCCCTCTCCTTGGGGCTACTGTGTACACATAAGTTCTGAAACCCTTGCTGTTCAGGCTTTTCCCTCATCCCCCAACCCCTTCTCCCGCCCTGGGAGAAGGGGAGCCGGAAAGCCTTGTCTGGCCTCCCCCTCGCCCATTTTTGGGAGAGGGGGACTGAGGGGGTGAGGGCCGAGATGTGTATACACAGTAGCTGCCTGGGGAGCGGGAGGTCGAGATATTTTCTGGCCCTCTCTCCTGCTATAGGAGAGCGCAACCCTTGGGCTTACCCCACACCCAGCATGGCTTGCAGGGTAAAGGTGAGAAACAAGAACCCGGCCACCACAGAGCCGATCAGCGCGATCGCCGTGGTGGGCCGCTGCAAGAGGGGCACCAGGGGCTGCACGGCGCCATACAAAACGCCCAGGGTAATGGAAATCAGGTAGCGGGGGTAGCGGGAGATGTTATCAAAAAATTCTTTCATGGTGGCGGTTTGGAGGGCTTGGGGCCAGTGCGCGTGAGGCCTCGACGCAGTGACTGAGTGGTATTGGCTTGCTTTACATCCTAACCCACGATAAAACGCCTCGATGAGACGGTTCTGCCCTGGCCGAGCTTTGCTATAGTTGGGGCAATCTTTTAAGAGTACATTTGATCTTAGGCAGTGTTGTGACAGCGGCCCTCTCCACCACCCCAGCCCTACACCCCCGTCCGTTTCTCAAGTGGGCGGGCGGCAAGGGGCGCTTGCTCAGCCAGTACGAGGCGTTTTTGCCGGCGGCGATCGACACCTACTACGAGCCGTTTTTGGGCGGTGGAGCGATGTTTTTTCACCTGGTAGGGCGGGCTAGGCGAGCCGTGCTGGGCGATATCAACCCAGAGCTGGTGAACGTTTACTGCTGCGTGCGCGACGAGGTGGAGTCGCTAATTCGCCACCTGCGTAACCACCAGCGGTGGCACAGCCCCGACTACTACTACCGGGTGCGCCAGCAGCAGGCGCTGCCGACGCCCATTGAGCGGGCCGCCCGGCTGATCTACCTCAACAAAACCTGCTACAACGGCCTCTACCGCGAAAATTCCCAGGGGCATTTCAACGTGCCGGTGGGCAACTATAAAAACCCCGCCATCTGCGACGTTTCTCTGCTGCGGACGGCCTCAAAGGCGCTGCAAATTGCCGACATTCAGACCTTTTCCTTTGAGGCGCTGCGATCGCGCTCGTTTTCTGCCAGAGATTTTGTTTACTTCGACCCGCCCTACCACCCCATTAGCCCCACCAGCAGCTTTACGGGCTACAGCCGCTACGGCTTTAGTGGCGAAGACCAGGCCCGCCTCGCCGATCTGTTTCGCACCATGGCGGCGCGGGGCCAGCGGGTAATGCTCTCAAATTCTGACTGCGAGCTGATTCGTGACCTGTACCCGGGGTTTGCTCTGCACCCCATTCAGGCGGCGCGGGCGATCAACTCTCGGGCCGGGCGGCGCGGCAAAATCGGCGAGCTGCTGATCACGTCCTATTAATTCATCGAGTTGAGTCATCGGGCCAAGATTCATCGAGTTAATCTGTCGGGCTGATCTGTAGGGTCTAACCGGGGGAGGTTGCCCCGGCCCTGGGGGGCCGGTTTAAAGTAGTGCAAACCCCCTTGGAGACCTGTGCCGTGACGATACCCACCCACCCTAAACTCGTTGACCAAAACCGCGATAGCTTTCAGGCCGTCACCCAGGTGATGCAGGCCGTGGTCGCCGTGCTCGACAACGCCACGGCAAACACTGGCAATGCCGTCGTCTCTAGGTTTCAGCCGCTGTTTGAGCCAGTGACCGCCACCGTTGGCAGCGTGGTTGGCCCCATTGCCAACCTACCGTTTATTCGATTTGCCACCGCGCTGCCGGGCATGAAGTGGCTGCTGGCCGCCCTGGGCCAGGTGAATGTGGCCGAGGTGCGATCGCAGGTAGACGACCTCCGCCAGCAGTACCCCCAGGAAGATAAACGTGCCCTGGCCCAGCGGGTAATGGCCGAAACCGCCCTCAATGCCGCGGGGGTGGGTCTGGACACCAACCTGGCACCCCCCATAGCCTTTGCCCTGACCCTGGTGGATATTGGGGCGATCGCCGCCCTCCAGGCCAACATGATCTACCGCATCGCCACCATCTACGGCTATTCGCCCACCGACCACGACCGCCGGGGCGAGGTGCTGGCCATCTGGCTGCTTTCCTCCTCCGCCGCTGGCATGGTCAAGTCGGGGATGAGTATCTTCGAGTTAATTCCTGGCCTGGGCGCGGTGCTGGGCGTCGCCACCGACACATCGTTGATCTACAGCGTTGGCTACTTTGCCTGCCGCTACTACGAAACCAAGCGCGCCGCCCCGACAGAGATTGCGGTTTAGGGCGAAGGCTTAGGGGGCATCGCTGCGCGTTAAGAGATATCTGGGAAAGAAATTACCAGCTTTGATCCAGCGGCTGTTTCGGTGCCTCTTCAGGCATTACGTCATTGTTGTCTCGCTATCATAATTAAGTAGAGAAGCTAGCTAAGAACGGTTAGAGGCTCTATTGCCCTACTGGAGTAGCTCAAACAGGCCGTCGTCGATTTCGTAGCCCAGCATTTGGGTCATAAATTTGAGTCGGGTGAAGTTGGTCAGGCCCTGGGACTTTTGCCAGGCGGCGATCGCAAAAATCTTCGTCATCATAAAAATCTCCAGCCCCTCGGGGTTGTAGCGAATGCCCTCGGTCGGGCTGAACTGGTGGGGCACTAGCATGGCCGCGTAGCGACCTAGCTCCCCCGCTTCCCAGTCGAGCACCAGGGGCAGCCAGGGATAGACCGTATCGAGACGAATGAACCACAGCCGCACCTCCGGCAGCTCCGACAGCTCTCTGGGGTCGGTGGGGTCGCGGCTGATGCTGATTTCAAAGCGCAGGGCTGGCTCGCCCTGAAGCACCTTACCCTCTGCCAGCAGCGGCTCCAGCACCGCCTGGGCCGGGGTTAAATCCAGCGTTTGCAGGTGAGACTCATGCAGGGCAATGGTGTGGGCCATGGGGCAGCAGCGAGGCGAGACTACAGTTACTGCCCATTGTCGCAGAGCCGGCCCCCCAGCGCTCCAAATTTCCGCCCAACCGGGCCGGGGCGTAGTCACAGAGTAGAGGCCGTGCAATTATAGATATCGCTTTGGGGATATGGCTTTGGGCCTCAGCCCGGTGGTGCTCTGCCCAAAGCCCAATCTAGAACCCCGATCTAGAACCCCGATCTAGAACCTTCTGTTGTGACCTTCATCGCGGCGGCCCTATGTCTGATTCTTCCCTGCGCCTGTGCATTATCTTGGGCACCCGGCCCGAGGCCATCAAACTGGCTCCGGTAATTCGTGCTTTTCAGCAGGACCCAGGTATTGACACCCAGGTGGTGCTCACGGGGCAGCACCGCGAAATGGTCGACCAGGTGATGGCGCTGTTTGACCTCAAGGCCGATGCCGACCTG
>JBBSLR010000273.1:0-5031 GCA_038255045.1 Phormidesmidales cyanobacterium | reverse complement strand
GGCCTTGGCTGAGAAGTTCTACCGAGTCGATATCCACAAACTGCTGCTGCCCCTGGCTGGTCTCAGCCACCGGATACCAGTTGGTGGCCGAGGCGCTGGCTGGGTAAATGGCCCAGGCGAGGCAGAGCGCCAGGGAGAGGGCGATCACTCCACCCACTAATTCTCGTCGGCTCCTTCCCAAAGACCAGGGGCCAAGCTTAAAACATTGGGGGGGTTCGGTCACGGTGGGCGATCTAGGAGTATGGTTTGCTGATACTGGGGCGACGATATGAAACCCGTCCCTCAACGATCATGAATCACCCTGGCTGGCTAGGTCAAGGCGGCTGGGCCAGACAAAGACTGACGGGAGACCCGCGGTGACCGTGCGCACGATCGCCAAAATTATCGCTCGCCCAGGGCAAGCAAATGCCCTAAAGTCGCTGCTGCTGGAGATCGTCGAGCTGGCCCGAGAGAACCCCGGCTGCCTAAGTTTTGAGCTATTGCAGGGTCACTCTAACGCCGCTGAATTTGTCACCCTGGGCCAGTGGCAGAGTGACGCCGCCTTTCAATCCCACTTTCGCTCGGGCTACATGGATGAGTTCATGCGCGAAATCCCTGACCTGGTGGATCACCCCCCCGACATCCAGTGGTACACCCTGGTGATGTAGGAAAGCGGCTACAGCGTAGGGAAGAATAGCGCCCGGTAGGCTCCGATCAGGGTTTCGCCCCAGAACAGGGTGATCACCGCTGCGATCGCCAGAAACGGCCCAAAGGGCATCGGCTGACGACGGCTGATCAGTTTGAGGGCGATCGCCCCACCCCCCACTACGGCCCCCACCAGGCAGGCCAAAAAGCCGCTCAGCAGCATACCCTGCCAGCCCAGCCAGGCCCCCAGCATCGCCGCCAGCTTGGCATCGCCGCCGCCCATGGCCGTTTGCCCCAGGGCCGCTGAGGCAAAGAGGGTGATCAGGTCAAAAATCCAAATGCCCAACACGGCCCCCACGATGCCGCCCAGGAGTCCGTGGACAGGAGCGGGCCAGGGTTCCCCTTGCAGCAGGGGCAGGGCAAACTTTACCGCTAGCCCCAGCACTAGCCCCGACTGGGTACGCACATTGGGCAGGGTCAGCGTATCGAGGTCAATGAATGTCAGGGCCACCAGCCAGCTCAGCAGCAGCCAGTAGCCCACCGTGGCCCAGGTCATGCCCAACAGCCAGAAGGTGGCCAAGAACAGCACCCCCGTTAGGGCCTCAATCAGCGGGTAGCGGGGCGAGATCGGGGCGCGGCAGTAGCGGCAGCGGCCCTTAAGCCAGAGCCAGCCCAGCACCGGCACATTGTCGTAGGGCTTGAGCTGCGTTTCGCACCGGGGGCAGCGCGAGGGCGGGCGCAGCAGCGATAGCCCCGCCGGTACCCGGTAGATAACGACGTTGAGAAAGCTGCCCACGGCGGAGCCGAAGAGGAAGACGAGGGCGGAGGTGATGAGGGCGTCCATGGGGGAGTGGGTGGGGGAGTGGGTGAAGGAGTGGATGGGTGGATGGGTGGGTAGGGGCAGACCCACGTGTCTGCCCTGCTATTGCATAGAGAATTTTGGATAGATGGGTGAGGGGGTAGGGTTAGGGTGCCCAGATGGGGGAGCTGATTTGGGTGCGTTGGCGTTCGCGAAGCGTTCCGAAGGAAAGCCTCCCTAAGCGGGAATCGCCTGGGTCAGTGCCTTGGAGCGATCGCTGGAAAGATCGCTCCTACAATCAGGGGAATGTCATTTCCTTATCATTTTATGTCTCCCGACGCCAGCGCTTTCTCCCCCGATACCCAGGCTGTTCACAGCGGTCGGGGCATCGACCCGGCCACCGGAGCCATCACCGCCCCAATTCACCTCTCGACTACCTTTGAGCGCGGCGGCGACGGCAGCTACTCCCAGGGCTACATCTATGGCCGCAGCGGCAACCCCAACCGCGACGCCCTTGAAACCGCCCTGGCCACGCTCGAAAACGGCATTGAGACGGCCACCTTTGCCTCGGGGTCGGCGGCCACCTTTAGCCTGCTGCAAGCCCTCACTCCCCAGGATCACGTGATTGCACCCCAGAGCGTCTACTTTGGCGTGCAGCAGATGCTGGAGAAAATCTTCGCCCCCTGGGGGCTGAGCTACACCCTGGTGGATACCACGGATCTGGCGGCAGTGGCCGAGGCGCTTCGCCCCACCACTCGCCTGGTGCTGATCGAGACGCCGTCGAACCCGCAGCTGGCGGTGACAGATATTCAGGCGGTGGCCGATCTGGCCCATCAGGCCAACGCCTACCTGGCCTGCGACAACACGATCGCCTCCCCGGTGCTGCAAACCCCGCTGACGCTGGGGGCCGATTTCGTCATCCACGCCACGACAAAATACCTGGCAGGCCACGGTGATGTGATCGGCGGCGCAGTGGTGATCCGCGAACCAAATCCCCTATTCGACCAGCTCAGGCTGATTCAAACCATCGGCGGCACGGTGCCTTCGCCCTTTGACTGCTGGCTGACCCTGAGGGGCCTGCAAACCCTGCCCCTGCGAGTGCGCGCCCAGGCCCAGGTCGCTCAGACCGTTGCCGAATGGCTGGCTCAGCATACGGCCATTGAACAGGTGCTCTACCCAGGATTGCCGGACCATCCCGGCCACACCGTCGCCCAAAAGCAAATGGCGGGCTACGGCGGTCTGCTCTCGTTCTTAGTCAAGGGCGACCAAGCCACCGCCATGGCCGTCGCCGCCAAAACCCGCCTAATCGCCCGCGCCACCAGCTTCGGCAGCCCCCACAGCACCATCGAGCACCGCGCATCGATCGAGAAAGGCACGACCACTGCTCCCAACCTGCTGCGCCTCTCCATCGGTCTGGAGCACGGGGATGATCTGATCGCCGATTTAGATCAAGCGCTCCGCAGGTGAGTTGAGGGACTCCGGCCACAACCACCAGGGAGTGAACTCCCTGGCTCATAGCAAAAGTCTGCTAAAGCAGACTGGGGAACTCGGCTCCCAATCCTCTCCACTCCCCACTCCCCCCATCGGGACAGAACCGAGAACTGGCTGAAAAAAGCCTGCGGTGCAAGTAGCTAGGGCTACAGTCGGAGCAGCACACCGCAGGAGCCTGAGCCATGTTTACCCGAGTTCGTCGGCAGTTTCGCCGCTTTTTTAGGCAGGCCCGCACCGTCAACAACGAGCCGGTCAACCGGGCCAGTCTGGCGGTGATCATTTTGATCGACCTGTTCATTCTATTCAACGTGTTTAGCGGCCTCAACGACATTGGCCGCTGGCCGCTGGCCCCCTACCAGGCCTACCCCTGCCATAGCTCCTGGGCCGGGTATCGATCGCAAACCCAGGGCGATCGCAACTACGACATTCTCCGCAACACCCTGCGGTTTCCTGAAGACCCCAGCGTTAGCTGGGCCGCCGACTATCGCCGCACCGGAGATGGCCACCTGGGCGAAGTGTCCCCCATTTGCCTCGACTATGCCGCCACTGCCGACGGTCTCAGCACCCCCGAAAATCGCGACATTCTCAACCGCATCGACCAAAACCAGCGCACCATTGCCACCCTAGAGCAAGAAAACCAGACCATCCGCAGCCAGTACGACTCGACCCTGCTAGAGCAGATCGCCGGGCAGCCTCAGGATCAATCGATCAACCAGGTGGAGGCCTCCCAGGCCCGCGCCACCCTAGAGCGCAACCAGGCCAGCCTGGAGGATCTGCGATCGCAGCAGAGCGACCTCCAAACCCAGCTGGCCCAAACCCCCGCCAGCCAGCAGTTTCTCACCCTGCTCAACAACGATAGCCAGTTTCAGCAGCTTGATCGCCAGTTTCAGCGCGCTTCCTTCTGGCACCCCACGGTGCAGATGCTGTTTCAGGGCCTATTTTTACTGCCCTTGATTGGCCTGGCCTGGGCGGTCCACCGCACCGCCGAGCGGCGCGGCTACGGACTGGTGGCACTACAGAGCTGGCACCTGCTGGTGATTTTCTGCATTCCCCTGGTGATCAAGGTCTTTGAGCTGCTCCAGTTTGGAGCGATCGCCCGCTGGCTTTCGGAGGTGGCGATCGCCCTGCTGGGGGGGCTGCTGTTTTTGCTCAATTACCTCTATATTTTGCTGGTGCCGCTGGTGGGCTACGGCATGATCAAATTCTTTCAAAAGGTGGTGCTCAACCCCCGGCTGCAGGTGGCGGGGCGGGTGCAAAACCAAAAGTGCATTCGCTGCGCGAAAAAGCTGCACCTTGGCGACACCCACTGCCCCCACTGCGGCTACCACCAGGACATAGAGTGCGGCCACTGCCACCAGCCCACCTATAAGTACCTGCCCTACTGCCGCCACTGCGGCACGTCTCAGCCCCTTGATATCTAATCGCGACAAAAACCGCAACAAAAATGGTCTCTGGCTGACGGGCCAGAGACCAAGGATGTAATCAATTCAGAGTAATGCGTTATGGGCGGTAAGCGAAAAGCCTCATCGGCCAGCAAACATAGTTTGTACCAACAGCCTCGGTAAGAGCCAGCAGCCTTAGGCCTTACTTACGGGAGTAGTACTCAACCACGAGCAGTTCATTGATGTTGAGGGCCACCCATTCGCGCTCGATGATGCCGTTGACCTTGGCGGTGAGCTTGGCTTTGTCGAGTTCGAGGTGGGCGGGCACGTTGGCCAAGCCCGGAAACTCCAGGTTGGCTTCAACCAGATTTTTGGAGGCGTCGCGATCGCGCACGGTGATCACATCGCCGGGGCGGCACTGGTAGCTAGCGATCGACACCACGCGACCATTGACGCAGATGTGGCCGTGGTTGACCGCCTGGCGCGCCGAGGGAATGGTGGGGCCAAAGCCGAGGCGAAACACGGTGTTGTCAAGCCGCATTTCAAGCAGTTGCAGAATGACCAAACCAGTGGAACCACCGGCCCGACGAGCCTTCTTCACGTAGCGAAGCAGCTGCTTCTCGGTGAGGCCGTAGTTGAAGCGCAGCTTTTGCTTTTCTTCTAGCCGCACGGCGTATTCAGACTTTTTCTTGCGGTCTTGGCCGTGCTGACCGGGGGGATAAGCCTTGCGGGGGG
>JBBSLR010000272.1:0-5032 GCA_038255045.1 Phormidesmidales cyanobacterium | reverse complement strand
GATCGCGCCCGCAGCTGCACCATCGACCTCGAACCCCGCCGCCTAGAAAAACCCAGCGACCATACCCCCGTGATCATGGAATACGCCTAGGGTTTTTAGGGCAAATGCCCAGTCAGGGTCAGCTGGAAGGGGTAAGATAGGCACATTCAGCAGGTTTTCTGCACAGTAGGTTTTCTGCGTAGTAGGTTTTCTACACAATGGGAGAAACCGGGGATTGATGCTTCGGCAACGAACACAGCCGCAGAGGCTCTCCCTGAGGTTTACCCACAATCAGGTGGCGATGATGTCCTGTCTACCTGCTCCCCCCGCACCCCATTCTTTGAGCGAGTCGTAGATACAGGGCAATGGCAATACTACACGTCAGTTGGGTGCCCCAGGGGCAACGTTTTTTTCTCTGGGCCGAAGCCTGGCAACCGCTGCCACCCGAGGGGTTTGAGCCTTGGGCGGCCCTTCATTCTCACCCCTATGCTTTGCCCCAGGTTGAGCTAGCCCAGCTGCTAGTGGGCATGCAAAAACAGCTGGTGGGTCGAGCCGACTCCCAGGTCGCAATGCTGTTTCCGGCGGTGTTGACCGAGGCCGCCCCCGGCAAAGGCAACTCGAAGACGACGGTTAGCCGGCGCTCCCGAGCGGCCAGAGCAGATGGTCGATCAGCGGCAGCCTGGGGAGAGTTGTTGCTGCCGCTCCCTGCCCAGATCACGCCATCGGCGGTGGTGCCCGTGCATTCTGCCAGGCCCGTGCATTCTGCCAGACCTGAGGCCCAGGCCAGCTCAGACCCAGAGGCCTACGCCGTGTTGCACCCCTGGCGGGTGCAGGGCTGGTACCTAGGCGTAACCGACTTTTTGCCCATTTTGCTGGCCCTGCCCCTGGGGCAGCACGCCCTGACGGCGGGTGAGATTGGTGCCGATCTGCGCTACTGGGGGCACGTGGCCCGCTGGGGGTTAAACCTGCTGGCTCGGGGCAAGTTTTTGCCCCACCTCGAACTCACCAGCCAAACCCTAGCCGCCAGCTGGCAACCCCTGCTCGACAGCGCCCCCGACCAAGAGCGGCTGCGCCATTTTTCGATGGCAATGCCGCTGGTTTGCCGCACCCATCTGCCCTCAGCGCCAAAGGGGGAGCCGGCCCTAGCCTGCGGCTTTCCGCTGCTCGACCCGCAACCGCTGCTGCTGGCTTTTTTAGCGGCCCTAGTCGACCACCAGGTGCGGCAGACGGCCCAGGCTCAGCCCCTCAACGGGTTATCTAACCTGGGCAAAGATCTGCCCCTACAGCCATGGCTTCAAGCGCTTAGCCAGCCCACCGGCACCCTAGAGGCCAGCGCCGCCAGTGTCGCCCGGCTGCAAGAGGCGCTCACCACCTGGACTACCCCTCTCCAAACCCTGGCCGCAGACCCCGCTACCCAGTTTCGGCTGCGGCTGGTGCTCCAGCCGCCCCCAACCTTAGACCAGCCCTGGCAGCTGGGGTACCAGCTCCAGTCGGCGGCTAACCCCGACTGGCGGCTGGGGGCCGAGCCGATCTGGCAGCAGCCGGTAGACGAGCTACACCACCAGGGGGCGCTGCTCAAAGCGCCCCAGGAAACCCTGCTGGCTGCCCTGGGGCGGGCGGCACGGCTCTACGATCCGATCCGCGAGAGTCTGCAGCAGCAGCACCCTACCCACTGTGAGCTAGACCCGATTCAGGCCTACCAGTTCATTAAGGCTTCGGCCTGGCAGCTCAAAGATAACGGGGTTGAGGTGGAGCTGCCCCCGGGGCTGGCCCAAACCACCGCAGATGGCTCTGGGCGGCTGGGCCTCAAGGTGCATGCCGAGGTGCCGCCTCAAAAACAGCGGCAGCGGCTCGGCCTCAAGAGCCTGCTCAACTTTCGCTGGGAGCTGTCGATCGCCGGAGAGACGGTCTCGGCTGACGAATTTGAGCAGCTGATCAACCAGGGATCGCCGCTGGTGGAAATCAACGGTCGCTGGGTCGAGCTCAAGCCCCAGGACGTGAAGGCGGCGCGGCAGTTTCTCGCCGGCCAAAAGACCGCCACCCCGCTGTCGGTGGAAGACGCCCTGCGGATCAGCACGGGCGACACCCAGCTGATCGACCGGCTGCCCGTGGTCAGCTTTGAGGCCACCGGGGCGCTGCAAACCCTGATCGAAACCCTCACCACCGGCAACCAAACCCTCGCAGAAATAGATGCCTCCAGCGGCTTTAAAGGGACGCTGCGGCCCTACCAGGCGCGGGGCGTATCGTGGCTGGCATTCTTAGAACAGTGGGGGCTGGGGGCCTGCCTGGCCGACGACATGGGCCTGGGCAAAACCATTCAGCTGATTGCCTTTTTGCTGCACCTGCAAGACAACGACTGGCTCGAAAACCCGGTGCTGCTGGTCTGCCCCACCTCGGTGCTGGGCAACTGGGAAAAGGAGGTGAAGCGCTTTGCCCCCCGGCTCAAAACCCTAGTACACCATGGCGATCGCCGTTCTCGGGGCAGCAGCTTTGCCAAAGCCGCCCAGGACAAACACCTGGTGATCACCAGCTACGCCCTGCTGTACCGCGACCTCAAGCCCCTCCAGTCGGTGAACTGGCAGTGTCTGGTGCTCGACGAGGCCCAAAATATTAAAAACTCCGACGCCAAGCAGTCGAAGGCGGCCCGCCAGATCGAAGCTCAGTTTCGGGTTGCGCTCACCGGCACTCCGGTAGAAAACCGCCTGGGCGAGCTGTGGTCAATCATGGATTTTCTCAACCCCGGCTACCTGGGGCCAAAGAACTTCTTTCAGCGGCGCTTCGCTACCCCAATCGAGCGCTACGGCGATGTCGCCTCCCTCAGGGCGCTGAAGGGCCTGGTGCAGCCGTTTATTTTGCGCCGCCTCAAGACCGATCGCAGCATCATTCAAGACCTGCCCGAAAAGCAGGAGATGACCGTATTCTGCGGCCTGTCGGCGGAGCAGGCCAACCTCTACCAGCAGACGGTAGATCAGGCCCTAGCAACCCTCGATGACGCCACCGGGGTGCAGCGCCAGGGCCAGATTCTCGCCCTGCTGACCAAGCTCAAGCAGATCTGCAACCACCCGGCCCAGTTTTTGCAGGAGCCAAGCCTGGGGCTGAAGGGGCGATCGGGCAAGCTCCAGCGGCTCGACGAAATGCTCGAAGAAGTCGTTGCCGAGGGCGATCGCGCCTTGATCTTCACCCAGTTTGCCGAGTGGGGCAAGCTGCTGCAAAGACACCTACAATCGTACCTGGGCCAAGAGGCGCTGTTTCTCTACGGCAGCACCAGCCAAAAGCAGCGCGAAGCCATGGTCGACCGCTTCCAAAACGATCCCGCCGCACCGCGCCTGTTCATTCTTTCGCTCAAGGCCGGGGGCGTGGGCCTTAACCTCACCCGCGCCAACCATGTCTTTCACTACGATCGCTGGTGGAACCCGGCGATCGAAAACCAGGCCACCGACCGCGCCTTTCGCATTGGCCAAACCCGCAACGTGCAGGTGCACAAGTTTGTCACCACCGGCACCCTAGAGGAGCGCATCCACGAGATGATCGAGGGCAAAAAAGCTCTCTCAGAGCAGGTGGTCAGCGCCGGAGAGGGCTGGCTGACCGAGTTTGACACCGACCAGCTGCGCAATCTGCTGCTGCTCGACCGCAACGCCATCATCGACGACGGTGAGTAAGCTGCCCAGTGTCCACAGCCCAGTGTCCACAGCTAAGTATCCAGAGCCAATTGTCCAGAGCCCAGTGTCCACAGCTAGATGGTAGGATTTAAGCGGCAGCGCCGTGTCTGGTCGCCCCAGGCGGCGGCAAGCCCTTCCCCCGGCCCGGTTGCACCACTGGCACAGGCCGAGGTGACACCCTAGAAAGGCAGCGTTACTGTAATTGGTGGCCTAGATTGGTTGCCCCAAGCTACCCGGCCAGATAGTTTTATTGGAGGTACACCATGACATCTCTTAAGCACTCTCTCAAATTGGCCGCCCTAGGGCTGGTCGCCGTCGCGGCGGCGGTGGGTCTGAGCACCGCTTTGCCCTCCCCTAGCCAAGCCCAAAGCGGCTTAACCATCTTTGGCGGCGTCGATGCTGAATACCGCCTCAACTACTTCATTGACGCCAATATTCCCCACAGCACCAACGCGCGCTATTACCTCAACATCATGCGCACCAAGCTGCCCCGCGATGTGATTTCCCTAGAAATTGACTATCCCGAAACATTTACCGAAATTGGCGGACGGTTCACCGCCGATGCCATTGAGCTACGCGACGGCACCTGGCGCGGGGGCGCGGCGATTCCGGTCAAGGCGATCGACTGGATCGAAGGCGAGAACCGCATTGAAATCATCCCTGAGCAGCCCATCCCCGCCAACACCAATCTGGTGGTGGTGTTCTCCGACGTGCGCAACCCCCGCCGCTACGGCTACCACTACTTCAACCTGCGCATGATGTACCAGGGCGATGTGGTCAATCGCTACGTAGGCACTTGGCCGATGGAAATTGCCTCCGACACCAACCAGCGTCGATAGGCTCTCGGGCGAGTTTGTGCTATTGTTGTAGACCGTGAGTTTTCATAGAAATCAGGCAAAGCCATGAGCAAGCGCACCCTAGAGGGCACCAACCGAAAGCAGAAGCGAACCTCCGGGTTTCGCGCTCGTATGCGCTCTTACACCGGTCAAGAAGTGATCAAAGCCCGTCGCCGCAAAGGCCGGGCTAGGCTAGCCGTTTAGCCTGCAAAGCTGAACCAGGCGTAGTTTGAGCGTAGAGTATGAATGGCCCTGGGGCTAGTTTTGGCCCCAGGGCTTTTGTCGTGTGTTCTCTGGCGCCTATAGGTGTTGTGCGTAAAGGGGTTGGGTGGTGCTACCCAAACACAATCGGCTGCGGCGATCGCGCGATTTTTCGGCGGTCTATCGGCAGGGCAGAAAGGCGGTTTCTGCTCACTTAGTTGTGCGGGTGTGGGCGCTGCCGGCTGGGGCTGGGGCAGCGGGAGAGCGCCCCGCCGCCCCTAGCCCCCACAACGCCGCCCTGCCCGGCCCCCAAATTGGTATCGTCGTCAGCCTCAAGGTTCACAAGCGGGCGGTAGT
>JBBSLR010000271.1:0-5038 GCA_038255045.1 Phormidesmidales cyanobacterium | reverse complement strand
TATTAACTCAATTTTTGCATAGGGGGGTAAGACACCTTATTGAGTTTTCTCAATGGACTTTGTTAAAATCATGCATTGAGCTTCTGGCTTAGCAGCTGATTGCTCAATTTGGGATCCACTCGACCGCCGCTGCGCTTCATCAGCTGGCCGACAAAGAAGCCCTGGAGCTTTTTCTTGCCGCCGCGATAGGCTTCGAGTTCTTCGGGGTGGGCCGCCAGCACCTCGTCGATCATGGCTTCGATTTGGGCTGGGTCAGAAATCTGGCTCAGCCCCCGCTTTTCGACTAGAGCCTTGGGTGAGCCGCCCTGGGTGAGCAGCTCGGGCAGCAGGTCTTTGCCAATTTTGTTGCTGATGGTGCCCGCTTCAATCAGCTGCACCAGCTCGGCCAGGGCGGTTGGTGTGAGCGGTAGAGCCTCGACCGAGAGCTTCTCGGCGTTGAGATAGGCGGCGATGTCCTGGGTGATCCAATTAGAGGTGAGTTTGGGGTCGGCCCCAGCGGCCATGGTGGCCTCGAAGTATTCGGTGATGGCGCGCTCGTCGCTGAGCACGCGGGCATCGTAGGGCGAAAGGCCAAACTCCGCTTCGTAACGGGTGCGCTTTTGGGCGGGTAGCTCAGGTAGCTCGGCCCGCCAGCCCTCTTTTTGCTCCACCGACACCACAATCGGAGGCAGGTCGGGTTCGGGGAAGTAGCGGTAGTCGCTGGAGCCTTCCTTGATCCGCATACTCTTGGTGCGCTGGCTGCTTTCATCCCACAGGCGGGTTTCTTGAACGATGGCTTCGCCCGCTTCGTTGGCCTTGATCTGCCGCTCGATTTCATACTCGATAGCCTTTTGAATGGCGCTGAAGGAGTTCATGTTCTTGATCTCCACCTTGGTGCCAAACTCGGCCTGGCCCACGGGGCGCACGGAAATATTGACGTCGCAGCGCAGGGAACCCTCCTGCATGTTGCCGTCGCTAACCCCCAGGTAGCGCACGATGCGGCGCACCTCCTGGGCGTACTCGGCGGCCTCTTGACCGGTGCGAATATCGGGTTCAGAGACGATTTCGATCAGCGGTACCCCGGCGCGGTTGTAGTCGACCAGGGAGTGGGTGGAACCAGCCAGCCTGTCACTGCCGCCGTGCACCAGCTTGCCCGCGTCTTCTTCCATATGCAGGCGGGTGATGCCGATGCGCTTACGGGTGGCTTTCTTAGTTTTCTTATCGATCAGCTCGATTTCTAACCAGCCGTGCTCGGCGATGGGCAGGTCGTACTGAGAGATTTGGTAGTTTTTGGGCAGGTCAGGGTAAAAGTACTGCTTGCGGTCAAACTTAGAGTAGGGCGCAATTTGGCAGTTGAGCGCCAGCCCTGCTTTCACCGCGTACTCTAGCACCCGCTGGTTGAGCACGGGCAGCACCCCAGGCATGCCCAGCACGATCGGGTCAATGTAGGTGTTAGGGGCGGCTCCAAAGGCGGTGGAGGCGGGAGAAAAAATTTTGGTTTCGGTGCACAACTGGCAGTGGGTTTCGAGGCCGATAACGGCTTCGTACTTGGTTTTGGCGGGGGCCGCAGTGGTCATAGACCGCTCCAATGGACAATCACAGTAGCTTGACTATTGTAGCCCTGAGTGGGGGTGGGGGAGTGGATGGGGTGAAGGGTGAAGGGGTGGATGGGTGAAGGGGTGGATGGGTGGATGGTGAGGGGGTGGATGGTGCTATAGGAGGGAGCCTAGGAGCATGCCAACTAGGAGCACGAAGCCGAGCTGGACGTTTTGCTTAAAGATTTGGCCATAGAGGGCGATCGCAGGCTTGTAGCGGCTGAGCCGATAGAACTGGCGTGACCAGACTATCAGCGCTGCGGCCAGCCCCAGCCAGTAGGGCAGCGCCAGCAGCAGCAGTAGCCCCAGCCAGATCAGCATGAGCCAGGTGCCCAGGTAGCAAAAGCCGACGAACTGCGGGGTATAGTCGCCAAAAAAGAGGGCCGCAGAGTTGACCCCTAGGCGGCGATCATCGTCGCGATCGGGGATGGCGTAGACGGTGTCAAAGCCGAGGGTCCACAGCACCACCGCGATCCACAGAATCCATCCGGGCAAATCGAGGTTGTTGGTGACCGCTGCCCAGGGAATCAGCACGGCGAAGCCCCAGGCGAAGGACAACACCAGCTGCGGCACTGGAAACACCCGCTTGGCCAAGGGATAGAACAGAATGAACGGTACCGCCAGCACGCACAGCCAAAAGGTCAGCGGGTTGAAGTAAAGCGATAGGCCATAGGCGCAGAGCAGCGACACCACCAATACCCCCAGCCCCACCTGCACCGAAAGATCGCGGGCGGCTAGGGGGCGGGTGCGGGTGCGGGCCACGTGGGGGTCACTGTTGCGATCCCACAGGTCGTTGACGACGCAGCCAGCGGCACTAGTGGCCAGGGTGCCTAGAATAATCACGCCCACTAGGGGCAGCGGTGGGCGACCTGCGGTGGCCAGCACCACCGACCACAGAGCCGGAATCATCAAAATTAGTCGCCCGGTGGGCTTATCCCAGCGCAGCAGGCGAATCACGGCATCTAGGGTAGAAGTCTTAGGGGTGGAGGGTTCGGGACGGCTAGAAGGACTCGCCATAGTCGCCAGGAATCAATGTGATGGGTACAGTCTTCAGCATAGCGGCCCCAGGGCCAGGCTAGAGAGAGGGCTAATGCGAAAGTTGCCTAGGGGCTACTTGAGACCTGAGCTTTTGGCTATAAAATTTGATAACAAAAGATATGTATCTCTCAAAAGAAGTATTTAATTGCAATAACAATCTATGTTGTGATTCAAATTTGACTTCAAGCCAGCTTCAATAGTCATCTATACAAAGATTGATTATGCGCATTCTGCATTGTCTAGCTTGGTAAAGGGGCATATTAGTCTTTTTTTAGCTGATCCCCAATGGGTTTACATTGAGCAAAGCTTTTTGCAGTGGCTATTTATCAAATTATGACTATGGATAAAGCAAATATAAAGAAAAAATGAAGTTGGTTTATTTGTCCTAGCGGCCAAGGCCCAACAAGGCTCAGGCGTTTGGGTGTTAGAGCTGAGCAATTCTCATTTTTTCTAAGGATCAAAATGTGGGGGTATGTGCAGCTTTAGGAAGCCATTATGAAATCAACGCAGTGCCGGGTGTCATTTTGCAGTCGCTGCCGTTTTTATGATTCAGAGGGTCGCCGAGGGGGGCTATGTGGCCAGTTGGGGGTACCCGTAAAGGGCGGTTGGGCACCCTGCTCGTTGGCTTTACCAGTGTTTTCAGATGCTCCGGTAGACCTTCAGCCTCGCGGCTTTTTGCCCCAGCCCATAGAACTCGATTTTGCTGAGGTAATGCTTGACGCTGCGCTGCTAGAAGCGGTGTTGGATGTGCCCTCTGCACCTGGCTGTCAAGCTGTCGATGTCAAGCCCGCCCTCGCCCGCACCTAGGTAAGGTGCAATTAGGCTTTAAAATACTATGGCCAGAGCGTTTGGGCGATTCTTTCAATGGCGATTCTCTCAAAAGTGACCCAAGCAATAGTGATCCAACCAATGGTGACCCAAGCTATTCAGGCCACCCGCTGCCTATTTGTGGGAGCAGCCTTAGCCATGGCGATCTCTATTGCGGCTGAGATGGTCTGATGGTGGCGACAGCGACGCGGCGCTACGCCATTATTGGTACCGGAGCCATTGGGGGGTATTACGGGGCCTGTCTGCAACGGGGCGGGGCCGATGTAGATTTTTTGCTGCACAGTGACTATGACCATGTGGCCCGACAGGGTTTGGTGGTTGAGTCTGTTGCCGGAGATTTTGCCTTACCCCAGGTGCAGGCCCATCGCAGCACCGCTACTATGCCCCCGGTGGATGTGGTGGTGATTGGCCTGAAGACGACCCAAAATTTTCTGCTGCCAGATTTGCTGCGGCCAATTTTGGGGCCGCAGACGGCGATTTTAACCCTGCAAAACGGGTTTGCCATTGAGGATGAATTAGCTGAGTGGGTGGGCGATCGCCCCATTTTCGGCGGGCTGTGTTTTATTTGCTCTAACAAAGCTGGCCCAGGCGTCATTCGCCACCTTGACTACGGCAGTCTGCTGCTGGGGCAATATAGCCCTGATCGCCAGCCCGCCGGGGTTTCTCCATTGGTGAAGGCGATCGCCCAAGATTTTCATGGCGGGGGGGTGAGCGTTGACCTGGCTGACGATCTGCGCCTGGCCCGCTGGCGCAAGCTGGTGTGGAATATTCCCTTTAACGGCCTGTCGGTGGTGATGAACGCCACCACCGCCGAGATGATGGCTGACCCCGATATTCGCCAACTGGCTGAAGATCTAATGGTGGAAGTGGTCGAGGCGGCTCGGCGGGATGGCGAAGCGCTTTCTCTGGGGCAAGGACGGCACCTGCCAGTGGATTTGATCGCTCAAATGCTGACTCACACGGAGCAGATGACCCCCTACCGCACCAGCATGAAGCTCGACTTTGATGGGGGTCGCCCCCTGGAGGTGGAGGCGATCTTTGGCAATTCTTTGCGGGCGGCCCAGGCGGCGGGAGCGGGGTCGCCTAGGGTTGAGATGCTGTATCACCAGCTGAAGGCGGTAGATCGTCGGTTGCGGGTGAATGGATGAGTGGGCGGATAGCTGAGGCGATCGCCTGCCCGCGCCAGCAATCCTGGTGAGCAGCCTAACCTGGCGGCGGTAGCTCCCATTGAGGCGCACATTCCGCAGGTTGGGTGAGGAAATGAGGTAATTTAATTGGTACTGATTTTTGAGCCGATGAACTGCCCATGGACGTTCAAGACCTAGACCATCTCGGTATCATCGCCGGGATTATAGATCAGATGGGGCTAGAGGAGCGAGTGAATGACTGTCTCGGCAGCAATTATAAATTCGAGAATAGTTAGGATGTATTACCCGTGGTTGCTGGTGTCGACTCATCGAGCATGAAGTCAATCAGATGCTGCCAGGAGTCAAAGAGCAGATACTTGGTTAGGGTCTGAAGGTCTTGAAAGAAACCCTTGCGGGTGCCTCGCTGCTGCCGAATCCGCTGGTAGGAAGCATCGACGAGATGCAAGACGG
>JBBSLR010000270.1:0-5044 GCA_038255045.1 Phormidesmidales cyanobacterium | reverse complement strand
GATTCTCTTGGGCTGGTGCATCGGCTGGCTGAGACCCTTGACCAGCAGCCCGATCTAGCCGCTATTGACACGGTAACTCTGACCCAGCACGGCAGCGCCATTTGTCTAGCTGGTTCGGTGGAAGACGGCGATATCTTGAGTCGAATTGTGGATATTGCTAGTCATATAGACGGCACCCGCGAGGTAGATGTCAGCCAGGTGTCGGTGGCCTAGGCAGGCAGCAGTGCTTTGCGCTAGGGGCGATCGCGCTCACTTTGATCTTGTTTAGTGGGGTGGCGATCGCCTCGGGGGTATCTGTGGGTGCTTGCGATTTGGGCGGTTTTGGGCTGAGTCTAGGGGTATAGAATCTACCTCTTTAACTGAGCTGTAATCAGTCCCAGCGGTAGATATCGTCTAGGTCTAAATCTTTTAGACTGTGATCGCATTGCCAATGGAGTCCTTCCCCTCCTGCCTGCTGCATTGACTGACCAAACCCGAACAGCGATCGGCGAAAAACTGGTCGATATTAAGGCCAGTCAGGATTTGATTATTGCCAATCAGCAGCAGTTTCTCAACCAGTGCAGCGACGGCCATCTGCGCAGTGGATTTCGATGTCTCGATGTTCTAAAATCGCCGTTTAATGTTTCAACTCTAGTATTTCAAAGGAGCTTAATTATGCAGACCCTAAAACGAGTTTTCAACCCTAGCGCCTGGCGACAGTGGGCAATTGTCTTTCTAGCCGGCTTGGTTGTTTTAACCAGTACTGCCTGCGGCGCTACCCAAGCCGCAGTGCCTACCGACAATATCTCTGGCACCCCCAACCCCAGCGCTACTAACCCCAGCAAAAGCGAGGGCATGTATCCCCACAAGGATAATGACATGGATACCCGTGCCGCCGATGCCAAAGCCGATCGCATGATTCGTGAGGCCAATCAGCGAATTCAGCAGGGTAACGATAAATCCGTGGGAGAGCGGGCTGAAGAAGTGGGTCAATCGGTCAAGCAGGCGGCAGAAAACATTGGTCAATCAACCCAGCGGGCGGCAGAAAACGCCGCTGATAGTGCGCGCAGCTTGGCTGATGATGCGGTTGATACCGTTGATCGAGTCACCCCCGATCGTGGCTAGTAGATACCTGAAATCAGGCATTTAAAGCCATTGTTGATACAGAAACAAGCTGCTTCTGTATCAACAATGGTTGAACAACTATGGTCAAACTTCTATGATTTGCGAGTTTGCATCGTCAAACAACCCTCTAATTCATACCTTAGTTGTTGGCAGCCTGTGTTACCTAGCACTTATTGTCTTACTGCGGCTCTCGGGCAAACGCACGTTGTCGAAATGGAATGCCTTTGACTTTGTGGTTACGATTGCCTTTGGTTCAATCTTAGCAACCGTGTTAATTTCGACTGATGTGCCCCTGTTGCAGGGAATATTGGGGTTAGGGCTGCTAATTGGCTGGCAGTTCTTGTTGACCTGGCTGTCGGTGCGATCGCATCCTTTCCAGAAATTGATTAAAGGACACCCAACCCTATTGCTGTGGCAGGGAGAAGTTAGAAAAGATGCCCTGCTCAAAGCGCGGGTTACAGAGGGAGAAATCAAAGCCGCTGTTAGGTCTAATGGTGGGTCTGCCCTAGATCAGGTGGCGGCAGTTGTGCTAGAGACCGACGGCACGTTTAGCGTAATTATGCAAATTAAGAGCAATACCAGCAACTCGGCTTTGTCTGATGTTTACGGCATTTAACCCCGCTTGCTTACCCGGTTTTTATTTTAGAATTATTCAAACGCTATAATCGTCTGTCTTTAAGCCGATGGTGGGGAAATATTGACCATCGCCCTTACCCACCATTGGCGACCGAAACCTGAATTTGGTGAGATACCCCCGGTTCAGCAGGGCGCATGCAATGCGCCCCTACGGTTTGGCCTTTTGGGAATCCGGGGTATGCGATTCGGATTTGGTATAAGGAGATTTCCAGGAAAGAAGATACCAGCTTTAATCCAGCGACTATGGCCGGTGTCGGGTGGGCGCTGTCCACCATTGGGAAATTATTTTCCAGAAGTCGCCTAAGTCTTTAAATATCCCTAAGGGTAGAGGGGTCTGTTTTGACCATCTGCCATTCTTAGAATTGCATCTGATTGCGACGCCGTAATCAGGTGCCCCCATTCCTATTGCTACAAGCCAGATTTTAGAGGAGGTAGTCCTATTACTGCTGAACTTTTGATTACGCCCATACTCCCTAGTCTGGCTATCGGTGATTTACTCCAGGTCGCGGCAAAACTCGCCGATGGCTTTGCGGCCCAGGCGGCGGCAATTGATCGGCCGGGGGCTTTCCCGGTGGAGGAGTTTGGGCAGCTGGCCAGGGCTGGGTTTTTGGCTGCTCCGCTGCGTCCGGCCCTGGGGGGCTGCGGCCTCGGCATTGACGCGGCGACTACCCCCACGCTGCTGCGGCTGCTAAAACACATTGGCCGAGGCAACTTGGCGATTGGGCGGGTGTACGAGGGCCATGTCAACGCCCTCCAGCTGATTCAAACCTTTGGCACGGCGGCGCAGATTGAGCACTACGGGCGAGAGGCCCGCGAGCAGCACCAGCTGTTTGGCGTTTGGAATGCCGAAGATGCTGACGGGCTAAAGGTTTTGCCCCTGGGCGCTGGGCGCTATCGGTTAGAGGGGGCAAAAACCTTTTGCTCTGGAGGGGGCTATGTGGAGCGCCCCTTTGTCAACGGCAAGCTGCCAGACGGCACCTGGCAAATGTGCATCGTGCCGATGGAGCAGGTGCAGACGGATTGCGATCGCAGCTGGTGGCAGCCCATGGGCATGCGGGCCACCGCCAGCTACAAAATTGACTTTAGCGGCGTAGAGCTGGGGGCCGAGGCGCTGATTGGCCAGCCGGGCGACTACCTGCGACAGCCCTGGCTGACCGCTGGGGTGGTGCGGTTTGCCGCTGTGCAGCTGGGCGGGGCCGAGGCCCTGCTCGACCTCACCCGGCAATACCTGCAAAGTGAGCGGCGCACCGAACACCCCTCCCAGCAGGAGCGACTGGGGCAGATGGCGATCGCGATCGAAACCGGCAACCTCTGGCTGCGCGGGGCGGGAGAACTGCTAGCGGCCTACGACCCGCAGTTTGGCGGAGAGCCGCTGGGCGATCATCCCCACCCGGAGCGGCTGCTGGCCTACGCCAATATGACGCGCACCGCCGTCGAGCAGATCTGTATGGATGTGATGCAGCTGTGCCAGCGGTCGGTGGGTACCCGAGGGCTGCTGCCGCCCTACGCCCTAGAGCGGGTGCTGCGCGATCTGACCCTCTACCTGCGGCAGCCCGTCTACGATGCGGCGATCGCCGGAGTCGGAGCCTATGCCCTGTCCCAGACCACTCCGGCAGACCGCCTATGGCAACTGTAGCTGCGCCGCCCTCTATGGCTTCGCCCTTTGCGGCAGCGGCAGATCTGCCGCTGCGATCGCTGGACGACCTGCCCCTGGCCCCGGTGCTGGTGGTGGCCCCCCACCCCGATGACGAAACCCTGGGCTGCGGGGGCGCCATTGCCCAGCTGCGATCGCTGGGCTACCCGGTGCAGGTGCTGGTGGTCAGCGATGGCACCAAATCTCACCCGCGATCGCAGCTGTACCCTGCCCCTAGGCTGAAGCAGGTACGGCAGGCAGAGACCCTAGCCGCCCTGGCTCTGCTTCAGGTGGAGGCCGATGGCGTCACCTTTTGGGGCCTGCCCGATGGGGCCGTTCCCGCTGTGGAACCGGCAGATTTATCCGAGGCCCCGGCCTCGGCCCTGGCGGCTCTAGCGCAGTGCCGCGCCTACCTGCGCCGGGTGCTGCCCCAGACAATTTTTTTGCCCTACCAGTTTGACCCCCACCGCGACCACCGGGCCAGCTGGGGGCTGGTGCAGGCGGCCCTGGGGGCCATGCCCTGGCCACCCCGCCTAATTGAGTACCCGATTTGGGACTGGGACCCCAATCAGCGCCAGCCCCTGGGCGATCACTACTCCGCCTGGCGGCTCGACATTGCCCCCCAGGTGGCCCTCAAACGCCAGGCGATTGACTGCTACCGTTCCCAAACCACCGATTTAATTCCCGATGACCCCAGCGGCTTTCGGCTTTCGCCGGAGCTGATTGCCAACTTTCTCAACCCCTGGGAAATTTATCTAGAGCAGACCCCATGACCGACTCCGCCATCGACCAATCCCTCGCCGCCGACTTTTTTGACAACCTCTACCAGGCCGACCCCGACCCCTGGGGGTTTGAAACCAGCCCCTACGAAGCCGCCAAGTATGCCGCTACCCTGGCCGCGCTGCCCGCACAGCGCTACAAATCGGCCTTTGAAATTGGTGGCTCCATCGGGGTGCTCACCGAGCGGCTGGCCCAGCGCTGCGACCGGCTGCTGTCGGTGGATATTTCGGCGATCGCCCAGGCCCGCGCCCAACAGCGCTGCCAGGGTTTACCCCAGGTGCGCCTGCAGCTGATGAATGTGCCCCAGGAGTATCCCGATGAATACTTTGATTTAGTCCTGGTGTCAGAGGTGGGCTACTACTGGTGTCTGGCCGATCTGCACCAGGCCCAACAGCAGATCTACCAGTCGCTTCAGCCCGGTGGGCAGCTGCTGCTGGTGCACTGGCTGCACGATGCCCCCAGCTACCCCCTGCGGGGCGAAGATGTACACAATGCCTTTGAAGATTTTGCGGAGTCGCGGCTGACGCATTTGGTCAGCGATCGCACCGCCGACTACCGCCTAGACCTCTACGAGCGACCGTAGCTCGCCGCCTGGGCGCGATGCCCGACTGCGCCACTGGCTCAGGCTGAGACGCAGATCGGCGATCGCCACCTCAATCGGCACCGTCGCCCACTGCTGCTGCCATAGGCCCAGGGTCTGCTGGCACTGCTCCACCCGCTGAAACAGATCGCCCACGGTTAACGACTGCTCAATTGCCCGGTGCAGCTCGGCCCTAGGCACCGCCAGCCGAGTGGCCAACTGGCCTAGGCGCTGGGGTGCCGGGGCCGGCCGGTCGCTGGTTGTCTGTAGCCAGTAGCGACGCAGATGGTGGCGGGCCAGCAGTTTGGCCT
>JBBSLR010000269.1:0-5058 GCA_038255045.1 Phormidesmidales cyanobacterium | reverse complement strand
CACCGTCGCCGACACCGGGCGCGGCATCGAGCCGAGCCGTCTGCACGTGGTGTTTGACCGCTTCTACCAAGAAGAGGGTGCCCTGCGGCGCACCACCGGGGGCACTGGCCTAGGCCTAGCCATGTGTCGTCAAATTGTAGAAGGCCTGGGGGGCACTATCTGGGCCGAGTCAGACGGCAAAGACAAGGGCAGCCAGTTTCACTTCACCGTGCCCATTGCCCAGGGCAAGCTCGATAGCCGCAGCAGCCGATCGGCCAAGACCGTCAAAAAGCAGCCCGCCACCATGCCCGGCAACCCCTCGGTGCTGCTCGACGACTAGTTTGCTCCAAACACAACTTTCCCGAAACACAACGGCTAACCGGTCGGGCAAAACCATGGCATCATCAGGGTGAGCCGACTTAGAGAGCCACCGAGAGCATGGGCATGGGCGACCCCACACCAACCAACCTTCAAGACGAGACCTCAACTCAGCCAGGTACATCCCCGCCGGCTGGTTGGTGGGAGAAGCTGCGCGATCGCACCAACCAGCTGCGGCCGGCTCAGCAGCTCAGCCGCTGGTTTAACGTCGACGACGACAAAGTAGCCGAAATTTTGGCAGAAGTGCGTCAGCAGCTACCCACCACCGAAGCCCTGCTGATCGGCAAGCCCCAGGCGGGCAAAAGCTCCATTGTGCGAGGGCTAACCGGGGTTTCTACCGATATTGTGGGCCAGGGCTTTAAACCCCACACCCAGCACACCCAGCGCTACGCCTACCCCTCAGAAGATCTGCCGCTGCTGATCTTTACCGACACCGTGGGGCTGGGTGACTTGGCCCAGGCCACCGAGGCCATCATCACCGAGCTGGTTGACGACCTCAGCAGCAGCACCAGCAAAGGCCGCATTCTCATTCTCACGGTCAAAATCAACGACTTCGCCACCGACAGCCTCAGGCAAATTGCCCTGCGCCTGCGCCAGCAGTTCCCCACGGTGCCCTGCCTGCTGGCGGTCACCTCTAGCCACGAGGTCTACCCCCCCAGCCAGGCTAATCACCCGCCCTACCCCCCCGATTTAGAGGCCATAACGCGGCCCTTTGAGGCCATTCGCGCCGACTTTGCGGCCCTGGTAGACCGCACCGTGCTGCTCGACTTCACCCTTGAAGAAGACGGCTTTGACCCGGTTTTTTACGGTCTGGAGGCGCTGCGCGACGCCCTGGCCGACCTGCTGCCCGAGGCCGAGGCCCAGGCCCTCTACCAGCTGCTCGACGAGCAGGCCGAGGCCGCCAACCAGCTCGGCACCCTCTACCGCGACGTGGGCCGCCACTATATTTCGGCCTTTGCGGTGATCGCGGCCACCCTGGGGGCGGTACCCCTACCCTTTGCCACTATGCCGGTGCTGACGGCGCTTCAGGTGTCGATGGTGGGGCTGTTGGGCAAGCTCTACGGCCAAACCCTCAGCCCTTCCCAAGCGGGCGGGTTGATCAGCGCGATCGCAGGCGGCTTCTTTGCCCAGGCCGTGGGGCGCGAACTGATCAAATTCATCCCCGGCTTTGGCAGCGTGGTCGCCGCCTCCTGGGCCGCTGCCTATACCTGGGCCTTGGGCGAAGGAGCCTGCGTCTACTTTGGCGACCTGCTCGGCGGCAAAAAGCCCGACCCCCAAAAGATTCAAGCCGCCATGAAAGAAGCCTTTACTGCGGCCAAAGAACGGTTTAAAACTGAGTCAGCCGACGCCGGTCATCTCAGCACTAAAGAATCCTAGGCCAAGCTAGCTGTTCTGATTGTCGCTATGACGTTTACGCCATGCTGCCAACCCCATGCCCACTAAGCCAGGCAGCAAGGCTGGTGTAGGTATAGGGATAGGCTCTACAGTTAGATCGATGTTGAAGCCCAGTTGTCCAGGAATCAACGTCAGGTTAGGGGAATCCCCTGGAGCAAATCCCACAGGAAACACCACATCGATCCAGTTACCCGTCAGTAGCTTAACCATTGGACCTTTGCCTTCACGAAAGGCCAAGCCGCCCTTAAGGGGAGTGACATCAAAGCCAGTCACACTATTCTGTCCCGGCCGGCCAAAGCCAGGGGCCAGGAATCGATATATATCTTTTCCAGAGGTGACATTGCCAAATCGGGAGTTCAGGCTGAATGAGATAGAGTTATCACCCAAATCAATATCCCAAATGCCGCCAAATTGCTCAAGCTCTATATCTGAGCCAACAACTACAACGTCCGTCGGCCCTTGAAAAATCTCAGGGTCTAAATCGTCTTTATCGAGGAGGTTTGTAACCGTGACCGTGTTGCCCAGCGAGAATGCCTGAGCCGAGTCAGCCAAAATCATGCCCAACATCAGGGCAGTGCCAACTGTCAGGCCAAGGCCTGCGAGTTTCTCCTTCATCTGCTTCTCCGGAGCGGGGGCTTTAAATACTTACGAGAGGCAGATGCACCGTCCGGGTAACTCGCGACTTTAAAGCTGCTGGCAGAAACGGTTGGCGAACCCTGCTAGCGAAAAATTCATACTCCGGTCACGTTCTAACAAAAAACATGAGGGTTCTGCGGGTCTTTGGCTAGAAAGTTTACCAAGCCTTGACAAATCCATCAGTAGTCTCTCTAGTGCAGCCACCAGGTGAATCCATCCTCCCAAGGCCCAAGGTTTGCCTGATCCAGAAAGATGTCCTGCGGCAAATACCCCAAGCGGTGTCAACCGATACAGAGTATTGACCTCGTTCAATCGAAGCTATAGCCATATGGCAAGAACACCCGTGAGTTCTGCTCTCGCCAGCGTGGATAGCTCTAGAGCTGATGTGCCCAACCAGGCCCGGCTGCTGCTCGATTTGCAGCGGGTCAACAAGATTGCCCAGCGGCTGTCAGGGTGTTTGGAAACAGAGACCGTTGCTCGCTTTGTCACCGACGGCCTAGTTGACCAGTTTGGCTGCGCCTTTGCCCGCATCTGGGTGGTAGAGCCGGATAAAACTGCCCTGCGGCTGGTGGCCTCGTCGGGGTTGTATACCCACACCAACGGCTCCTTTGCCCGGGTGCCCATGGGGGCCTATAAGGTGGGCAAAATTGCCCAAAACCGAGTGCCTTTTCTCAGCAATCGCCTGGCCGAAGAGGCCTGGGTCAAAGACCGTGACTGGGCGATCGCCAACCGCATCCAGGGGTTTGCGGGCTATCCGCTGATGACCGGCGATCGCGTCATTGGCGTACTGGCCACCTTTAGTCACAGCCCCATGGCGGCAGAGTTTTTGGAGGTGTTGCAGGTGCTCTGCATGACCGCCACCGTCGCCCTAGATGCGGCCCTGAGGGTAGACACCAAGCCGACCCTGGGGCAAGTCTCGGCTCGACCGTCGAGCCTATCCGACCAGCTCGCCATGATTTTGACCAGTACTACTATGGCCCTGGTGGGCACCGAAACCTCGCTGCCAGCGGCTACGGGCTATATCTTTGTGCAGCTAGCAGAGTTGCTCAACGACGTTGACTGCGACTACGCCCGGCTAGTGTACGGCGCCGCAGAAGTGGTGCTGGAGGCCATTGTCGCAATACCGACCGCTGCGACACCGACCGCTGCGACACCGACCGCCGACGGGGCCGATACGGCTAAGGCGATCGGTGCTCGCTGGCGATCGCACTGCCACCAGCTTGATTTTATGGCCAGCTGCCTGGGAGGTAGTTTCCAGACCCAGCCCGGCCCCCGGCAGCAGATGGTGCAGCTGTCTTTGCAAATTCCCTACGGTGATGGGCAAGCGGGCACCCTGGTCAGCATTCACTGCACCACAGCGCTGGTGCAGGTGGCGCTCACCGGCATGGCCTATAAAGCCAGACTCACCCTGGGCGACCCCGCTAACCCCGCCGCCGTGGTCATTACCGACAGCACCGCCGTTGCCCAGAGCGCCGCCCAGGCCATTTGGGTGCGGGTTCATGGCTCTAGCCTGCCCCCCGCCCAGGTCAAAGCCGTAATTGACTGGACGGTCGATGCTGAGCAGCTCGCGCAGATAGTACAGCTTGTGGCCCAGGGCAAGTCGGTAGCAGCTATGCCCACCGCCGATCTGCCGCGCCCATCGGAACGAGAGCAGGAGATTATGGCGCTGCTAGCGCAGGGGTTGCGCGATCGCGACATTGCCAACCGCCTTTACATCAGCGAAAGTACCGTAAAGTTCCACATCAACAACAGCCTCACCAAGCTCCAGGCCAAAAATCGCTACCAGGCCGTCTACCAGGCCGCCATTCAAGGGTGGATTTAGTAGCCCAAAGCGCTTGCCTGGTGCTGTCTAGGGGCTGCTTAACCTGGGTACGTTGATCTAAAACGTGAGCCAGACAACCCTGCCTTGAGGAGCACAAACCAGAGGAGCACAAACCAATGGATGATCTGACTAGCCTGCTCGTTCAAGTTTTAATTGCGATGGTCTGCGCCTTTGCCGCCAATGTCCTAGTTCCCAGACAGGTGCCGGGCAAGCTTTTGGGATTGGTGATCATCGGTCTCATTGGTGTATTTCTGGGCCAGTGGGTGGCCAGCTATCTGCTTCAGCAATACAGCTTCACCCTGCCCTGGCTGACCTGGAGTTTTCAAGGGGTGCCGGTGGTGCCCTCAATTGTTGGCTCCACCATTGTGCTCTATGTGGTGACGGCCTTTCTCAGCTGGGGTCGCTACGGCAATCGCTAGGGCATTAGGTGACTTCTGGAAAAAGTTTCCCCAATGGTGGGCAGTGCCCACCCTACAGCGGCTACAGTCGCTGACTTAAAGCTGGTATCTGCTTTCCTGGAAATCTCCTTAGTCGCTAAGGATTCCTACATCCTATGGCCCTAGGCATTAGACCTGGGCGCTAGCGATCGCTGTACCGCTCCTCCGCCCAGGGTTCGCCCCGTCGATGGTAGCCGTTGCGCTCCCAAAACCCTAGGGCCGGGTCAGCTAAAAACTCTATATCGCTAATCCACTTAGCGCTTTTCCAGGCGTAGAGGTGGGGCACCACTAGCCGCATAGGGCCGCCGTGGTCGGGGGGGAGCGGCTCCCCAGCGAGGGTGTGGGCCAGGAAATTCTCGGGCCGGTTAAAGTCTGCCAGTTCCAGATTGGTGGTGTAGCCGCCGTAGCAGT
>JBBSLR010000268.1:0-5061 GCA_038255045.1 Phormidesmidales cyanobacterium | reverse complement strand
TCAAACCGCCCGCGAGCACCTGGCGGTGGTGGTCGATGAGTACGGCGGGGTGTCGGGGGTTGTCACCCTCGAAGACGTGCTAGAGGTGCTGACTGGCGAAATTGTTGACGAAACTGATCGCAGCATTGACCTGCAAACCCAGGCTCGTCAGCGCGGTCGGCAAATTCTCCGCACCCGGGGCTTTAACTGGCCCGCAGAGCATTAGCCCCTGAGGCTAGAAGTCATGGCGACAAGCTGCGATCGCACCATCACCCCAACTCCATAAACAGAGCCAGAAATAAGTTTTTGCCAGAGAAATTAGCCCAGGCAAATCATAGGATTCATGCCCTAGAAAGAGCATTCACCAAGCCACTGTTAACTATCATTTCAGCGCCGGGGAGCAGCGCCTGCCAGAGCTATATTGAATATGGAGCTGATGAGGCTCCCCTGGCAGATAAAACAGCCAATGTCCACACAGAGAAAGGAGTGAAACCGCTGTTAGCTCTACATCTGTCTCGATTAAGCAGCAACACCCAAACCTCAGCTCAAACCTTCCTTCAGTAAGCAAATGGGAGTTTTTGAGGGTCGAAGTTTTAATCCCTACTAGGGTTTAAACTCAGCTCCTCATCTCCATGAAAGCTCAAGAAAATATAGGAAGTTCTTTGAATAGTAGATTGGGTGTTGTTGTGTTTAAACCACTATTCGAGGCAATCTATTTAAGCAGCTTTTCTAACAACCTAAATCTCAGTCCAGAAGTAGCTTTTGCCGACAGAAAAACTCCAGATTAGGCTCATCTAGAGATTGGGAAACTACCGAAAGAAACTAGCAATCTTCCTAAGAGTGTTCCAGCTAAATACTTATCCAGAATTTTAAGGTAACAGGCCCAACGGGCTGAGTTTTCGACCTCAAAGGGGACGTTTATTTAGATAGGATACTCTAAGCTTTCTTTGATAAATTCTCCTTAAATTGTAGAGTTTTGTCTCTGTTGCTGGCAGCGCCGGTTTGCTAAAGTCGGGGAGATAGTCTTTCTTCCCTAGCCGTTTCCTGCCGTTTCCTATGGTGTATTCCCCCGAGGCCGAGCTAGCCCCCGATGCCCTGTGGAGTAAAATTCAGCAGCAAACCCGCCACGCCCTGGGCTGTGGTGCCCTGCAACCCATCGGCACCCGCTACGAGTTTATCGAGCAGGGGGGCATGCGCTTTTTGGTGAGAATCTTGACCAATCTGGTGCGCAAGGAGAAGGCTGACCTGGCCCAGCGGGCCAGCGGTGAGTCAGGCAAGCCCTTCAATCCTTTTTTGCCCTGCGACCCAGACCTGTTTGTGGCCAATCTGTCGCCCACCCACCTGTGTCTGCTAAACAAATACAACGTGGTTGACCACCACATTTTGATAGTCACCCGCGCCTTTGAAGACCAAAATACCTGGTTAACTCTGGCTGACTTTGAAGCCCTAGCCACCGGCATGGCCGAAATCGACGGGCTGGCCTTTTACAACGGCGGTCGTCTGGCGGGGGCCAGCCAGCGGCACAAGCACCTCCAGCTGGTGCCGCCGCCCCTCTGCCCCGATCGCAGTCCCTTGCCCTTAGCCGCCGTCATCAACGCCTTAGAAACTATCTCCCACAGCCAACCGATGGCGTCGCCCGCGCTGCCCTTTCGCCACGCTATTTTGGCTCTTGTGGCGCGGCCCTCGCCCTCGGGAGAAGCGCTGCTAGCGGCCTACCACAATCTGCTGGCGTATCTGGGAGTCGATGGGAGCCAGACTTCCCAGGCGTTTCCCTACAATCTGCTGGTCACCCGCAACTGGATGGTGGCGGTGGCCCGCCAGCAGGAGAGCTATGAATCAATTCCGGTCAACTCCTTGGGGTTTGCTGGGTCGCTGCTGGTCAAAAACCCAGAGCAGCTTGAGTTGCTCAAGACCCTTGGCCCGATGACGGTGCTCACAAAGGTGGCTGGCTGAGGTTAGGGCAGTGAAGCTACCCCTGTTAAGGTGGCTGTCGAATACAGCAAAATCTCCAGAACGGTGATGATTTGCCGGTCTTCGGCTACGACCACCAGGGAGTGAACTCCCTGGCTCCTCGCTCAAGTCTGCTAAAGCAGACTGGGGTAATCGGCCCCCAATCCTCTTCAGAGGATTTCTGCTTGGAGCCTGGGACTTTCAGTCCTAGGCTCAGCGGCCAATCTGGCGATCCCGACCTGCGGTCTGGGCCACCTTAACAGGGGTAGGCAGTGAAGCCCATAGGGCACCGCCCTTCTCTAGGACTCTTGTTTGGGATACTTTCTTTTCTTTAAGCGGGCCTTACCTTTCTTTGGCGCACTTTGAGAAGAACTCGATACACTTACATTAGTAGAACAGGTTTACTTAGAGTCTCCCAATTAAAAAAGCATTCCTTCCAAGGACGCGAACTCGGCCCGTTGGGCTGGTCGCGGTGGGATCTCGGGTAGGTATTTAGCTGGAACACTCTTAACCTGGTGTCTTCCTGGGGGGTGGCCCTGTGGGAGGTTGTCGCTTTGGCTCGCTGGCCTATGGCAGTGGCACTGCCAAGCCTGGGGCGATTAGCTCGCTCGCCGTCAACCATAGCTGAGCCATGCTAAAAGGTTCTAATTAATTTCTAACTAATTGAGTTGGCGGTTGCGATATGCAGATTATCGGCATTCTGGCACTGATTATTATTGGCTACACCGTTGGCTCAGTGCGCATCATCAATCAGGGGAATGAGGCCCTGGTAGAGCGCTTGGGCAAATATCACCGCAAGCTGCGGCCAGGGCTAAACTTTATTGTGCCGGTGCTCGACTACATCGTGCTGCGCGACAGCGTTCGGGAGCAAATTCTCGATGTGGACAAGCAGGGGGCAATTACCAAGGACAACGTGTCTCTGGAAGTAGACGCCGTGGTCTACTGGCGCATTCTGGAGCTAGAGCTGACCTACTACGCTATTGAAAATGTCGAGCAGGGCATTGAAGAGCTGGTGATTACCACCCTGCGATCGGAAATCGGCAAGATGGAGTTTGAGAGAACCTTTTCGTCTCGCGACGAGCTCAACCGAGCACTGCTGTCCCAGCTCGACGAAGCCACCGAACCCTGGGGCGTGAAGGTCACCCGCGTAGAGGTGCAGGAAATTACCCCGCCCGACGAAGTGCGGCGCTCGATGCAGCTGCAGCAGGCGGCGGAGCTGAAGCGTCGAGCGACCGTGCTCGAGGCCCAGGGTGAAAAGGAAGCGGCTATTAAGCGAGCCCAGGGCACCGTTGAGTCAATTGAGATGTTTTCCAACGCGCTCAAGGAGGGCCGCAACACGGCAGAAATTCTTCAGTATCTGCTAGCCCAGCGCTACGTGGATGCTAACCAGAAGCTGGGGGAAAGTGAAAACTCTAAGGTGGTTTTTATGGATCCTAAAATGCTGACGGAAGGGCTGATCGATCTGATGCACACCAACACTACTACCCCACCCCCCAAAGCCGACTCCGATGACTTCCCCAGCCGCCGTCGGGGTCTTTAGGGATAAGCAATTAAAACCATCCCAGCGTCATTCCCGCGCAGTGCCTGCCCCCGCGAAGGCGTGGGGCGGGAATCCATCATGGGTCTTTTGCTGACGTCGGTATCTTATTTCAACGCCAGCCCCTTAGCGCCCTCTGCAACACCAGAAACCGCTACCATAGGAGACTGTGCATGCGTTGCTGCTATGGCCATTACGTCTCTTTCTCAAACTGATTTTCAAACTGAGCCATCCCCGGTAGCGACGGCTTTGGGGGATGAGGAGCGATCGCCCCTGCCCCTCCTCGGGCAATCGCTAGCCGAGCTGACCGCCTGGGTGCAGGCCCAGGGGCAGCCGAGCTATCGGGGCAAGCAGCTGTACCAGTGGCTCTATCAGCAGGGGGCGCGATCGCTCAACGACATCACCGTCTTCCCCAAGGTCTGGCGGCAAACCATGGCGCACGTCGACCTGGGCCGCTCGACGCGGCACCACCGGGTGGTGGCCAGCGACGGCACCGTCAAATATCTGCTCAGGCTGGCCGATGGCCAGATCATTGAAACCGTAGGCATTCCTTCGGCCAGGCGGCTGACGGTGTGTGTGTCGTCCCAGGTGGGCTGCCCCATGGCCTGCGACTTTTGCGCCACGGGTAAGGGGGGCTTTGTGCGCAACCTGGCCATCCACGAGATTGTTGACCAGGTGCTGACGGTACAGGAAGACTTTGGCCAGCGGGTAAGCAATATTGTGTTTATGGGCATGGGTGAACCCCTGCTGAATGCAGCCAACACCGTGGCCGCCATCCGCTGCATCAACCAAGATGTCGGCATTGGCCAGCGAGCCATCACCCTGTCTACCGTGGGGGTGCCGGGCCGCATTCGCGCCCTGGCGGCAGAGCAGCTCCAGGTCACCCTGGCAGTGAGTCTGCACGCCTCTAACCAGGCTCAGCGACTCCAGCTCATCCCCAGCGCCGGGGCCTATCCCCTAGAGGTGCTGCTCGACGAGTGCCGCGAGTATGTTCAGCTCACGGGGCGGCGGGTGACCTTTGAGTACATTCTGCTGGCCGGGCTTAACGACCAGCCCGCCAATGCCGCCGAGCTGGCCGATCACCTGCGCGGCTTTCAAAGCCACGTCAATCTGATTCCCTACAACCCCATCGACGAAGCCGACTACCAGCGCCCCAGCGAAGCCAGCATTCGCGACTTTGTCGCTGAGCTAGAAGCCCGCCGCATTGCCGTCACCGTGCGCTATTCCCGCGGGCTTGAGGAAAACGCCGCCTGCGGACAGCTGCGGGCCTCTCGCCGCTAGACCTAGGCCAGGAGGAAGATCTCTCACCGAACGGTGGGTTTACACCCCTGCGAATACCCAGGTTTTTGTTAAGTTATGAAACATAGCCGAGCTGCCTCTCATAAATGGCGGGCAGCGGCTAGCCCTCCCATCGAGATTTGCATGGCCCTTGCTCCTTTGCCGCTGCTCATGCCCCTGACGGCAAACCCCCTAGATCTATCTCACTGGCTGCTGGCCCTGTCCCGGGTGCAGGTTTCGGTACAGGGGCAAGAGCGCCTGCCCCACCACCAGCCCATGGTGGTGGTAAGCAACCACCGCAGCATCATGGATGCTCC
>JBBSLR010000267.1:0-5076 GCA_038255045.1 Phormidesmidales cyanobacterium | reverse complement strand
GACGTTCATCTTGGTCACACCGTTGTCGTTGAATACCCTAACCGAGTGGTTTTGAGTTTCAAAGCCCACAAACGTACGGTTGAGCAGGTCGCCCTGTCCGGGGTTGGTTCCGGGGTTGGTTCCGGGGTTGGCTCCGGGGATGAAAAAATCTCGAACGCTGGTGCTGTTTTGACTCAGCAAAACGGAACTGTTAGAAGCGTCAACGATTTCGAGGCGGGCCTGATTGTTACTTAGGTTGCCGCTAGCCCGATAGACAACTGCGCGGCCTGCACGCGAGCCAAAGCTGTCATAGCTTACCCAACTGTCACTAATAATTGAGCCGCGAGGGGTGACGGGCACATTAAGTTGCTCAGACCGCCGAGTATCTCGGTTGTAGACATTCATCCTCAGGAACTGAGCGTTCCTGGGGTGCACGCTAACGGTAAACGTTGGGGTTTCAAAATAAAGGATGGCATTGCCCGAGGTGTTGGGCTCTTGGGCGATTAGCCCTTCTACCCCAGCCTCGGTAGCACTAGGCGTCAGGCCCGCAGGCTGAATGGCACCGCGCGCTGGCACCGACAGCCCCGTAACCAGAAAAACCGCAGCAATAAATAGTGAAAGTGTGCTTAACAGCCGCTTTGACCAGCGGCTAAGGGGGATGTTGGGCCAGGCTGGTTTCATGGAAATTGCTCCCTATACTCCTCACTAGAGAAACCCGTCAGGCGACCAATTCGGGAACGTAGGGGATAGAACCCCGGTTTCTCTGCAAATATGGCTGTAATTTTACCTAACTTTCCGCGAAGCGCTCTTTTTTTTTGCGCTCAGCCCGGTTTTTAGCGGAAAAGCATCCCCATGGCCCAGGCTGGGGATATAAGGTTGGCTCTGTCGGGGTAATTAAAGTCCATGCTGCCATCAGCATCGGCGTGGCCTAGGGATGGTCAAGTCCCGGCCTTGGCCCCTCGGCCGATTTTTCGGTCAGCCCCTGCAAAAACTGCTGGGCCTCGGGCGACAGATCGATGGGCAGATGCCCGGAGCGAATGTGCAGATCGCGCTGGGGAAAGGGCACCCCGACGCCGTGGTGGCGCAGGCTGGCCTCAATGGCAAAGTAGAGGTCGCTTTTGATCACCAGCTGGCGGCTGGGCTGGGCAATCCACACTAACAGCTGAAAGTCGAGGGCGCTGTCGCCAAAGCCCAGAAAAAACACCTGGGGGGCCGGGGCCGAGAGAATTTCTTGGTTCTTGTGGCAGGCGTCGAGCAGGGCGATTTTGACCTGCTGGGGGTCGCTGCTGTAGGCCACCCCCACCGGCAGTCGAATGCGCGACACCGGGTTGCCGTGGCTCCAGTTGGTGACCTCTGAGTCTAAAAAGTGGGAGTTTGGCACAATGATCGACACGTGGTCGAGGGTGCGAATCTCGGTGCTGCGCGAGCCAATCCGGGCCACGGTGCCCTTGACCTGGCCAAAGTCGACAAAGTCGCCCACCTGCACCGGGCGCTCAAACACCAGCACCAGGCCGCTGACAAAGTCTTTCACCAAGCCCTGGAGGCCCAGACCAACGCCAATACCCAGACCGCTGGCAATCAGGGCGATCGAGCTCAGGTCGATGCCCCACAGCTGGAGCACCACCACGGTGCCCAGCAAAATCAGGGTGTATTTGGAGAGCACGGCGATCGCCTCTTGGGCCGCTATGCTAATGCCTGTGACCCGCAGTATTCGCGCCCGCAGCAGGTTGGTCACGGCGCTGGCCACAATCACCAGCCCCAGCAGGGTCGCGACCACTAGCAGCAGATCGAGCAGCGAGTACGAGCGACTGCCCAGCAGCAAACTGCGGGCAAAGATGCCATCTCGCAAGCCGCGCACCACCTGGTAGCTGCCCCGCCGAGTCAGAGGAAACAGATCGGCTATGTAGGACAAGGCCGCCAGCCACAGCACTACCCGCGCCAAAAACAGCGTCAGGCGAAAGAACAGGTTGAGGTTTTCAGCGCCGTCATCGTCATCAGCCGACCAAAAGGTGAGGCGATTGATTAACGGCTTGAGCCAGTGGTGCCATATCCAGCCCGCCAGCCAGTGCAGAGTCAGCGCGATCGCTAGCGCCACCACGGCCTTGATCGCGGCGCGGGTCAAAAAGCCGCCCTGGCGTTCTTCCCTAGCCTGGGTGAGCGTAGCCGCGATAGTGCTCACCCAGCGATCTGCCTGCCCCTGAATGCTGTCGGCACCGCCCACCTGCACGTCGGCATTGGTCACGGTCATGATGTAGCGATCGCCCGCCAAAATCACCGGATTGCCGTTCTGATCATCGCCAATATCCCCGTCTGCACCGCGAAATTCGTACTGTACCGCCACTGGTTCAGCACTCTCAATCAGCGGCATCAAGTTGGTTTCAATGGCCAAGGCCCGCTCTACGGCAGTGAGGTCGCCCGCCGCAGGCACGTCAAACAAAAATAGGCCGTCGAGAAACACCGGCTCGGCCTCAGACACCTGGGACAGACTGGGCAATGCCCCCAGGCCATGCAGCGCCAGCGCCAGCAATAGACCCAAGATCAGGCGGGTGAGCCAAGGGATGGGGTTTACTTTTGCTGACATGGGGCCTCGGGCGCTGGTCGGGATGTAAACACCGACACCAGCATAGCGCTCAGGAGGGGTGAGGGGTGGGGTGAGGCCGATTAAGGGGGCGATCCCTTGGATCTGCCGCTGAGCCTAGGACTTCTAGTCCCAGGCTCAAAGCCGAAATCCTCTGAAGCGGATTGGGCGACGAGTTCCCCAGTCTGCTTTAGCAGACTTTTGCTATGAGCCAGGGAGTTACCTCCCTGGTGGTTGTGGCCGGAGACCACTTAGCTGTTGTCGGGGGCGATCGCCTCAGAGCTAGGCGGCAGCGCCTTGTTTAGCGCCTGGCGGGCGATCCGGGTGACGTAGAGGGTCACCGCCACCGTGGCGATCAGCCCCACAATGCGAATTATCCACTGCACCGTGGCGGCCTCGGGGGGCTGGCTGCTGTCGGCCCCCAGGGTGGCCAGGTTGCCCACCAGCGACCCCAGGTAGACGTACATAATGGTGCCGGGCAGCATGCCCACCGAGCCAATCACGTAGTCTTTAAGCGAAATTTGGCTCAGCCCGAGAGAATAGTTGAGCAGGTTAAAGGGGAACACCGGCGACAGCCGCAGCAGAAAGATAATCTTGCGGCCGTCTTGGGCGATCGCATCGTCAATCGCCTGAAATCTCGGGTTTTTGGCGATTTTGCTGGCCACCCAGCCCCGGGCCACGTAGCGGCCCACCAAAAACGCCGCCGTGGCCCCCAGCATGGCCCCCACAAACACCAGGGCCGAGCCTTTCACCACGCCAAACACAACACCTGCACCGAGAGTGACCACCGAAGCGGGCACAAAGGCGACGGTGATGACGATGTAGAGCAGGATGAAGGCCAGGGGGGCGATCGCGCCCAAGCCGTCAATCCAGGCCAGGGCATTTACCAGCTGGGCTTGCAGCGACCCCAAGAACGATAGGTCACCCCCACTGCCCTGGGCCAGGGTTTGGGCCACCGCCGGAGCGATCGGGGCACCCAGCAGAGCAATCGCTAACCAAAACATAAAGCGAAGCATTTTGGCCGACACCGGGCGCGGTTGGGGTCTGTCATACATGATTTTAGCGGCGATGAAGGGGTTGGAGTAACCGAACTACGAACCGATAAATTCGTCCAGTGGTTCTATTAAACCGCCGCTGACTGAGACTGCCGTGAGAATGCTGTAAGACCTGCCGAAGCGGCGTATCAGCCCGTTCTCAGAATCGGCTGCTAGAGTCGAGATCAAGCTGGGGTGGCGTTGTCCCTCGCTGATCGTATAGGCGCATTCCTGTGGCGTATTCTTGGCTCCAACCGATCACTCTTGCTCGCCGCCTGCTGCGCGGGTGAAAAATTGACCTAGGGCAGCCGCTTCACCCTCCGCTTTCCCCTCTAACTCCCCCTCTAACTCCCCCTCTAATTCCCCACCACTCACCCACTCACCTACCCATCCACCCCCCGCCGGAGAAACCCATGAACGCCCGCATTCTGCTTGTAGAAGACGAAGAGAAACTGGCCAAGTTTGTGCAGCTCGAGCTGTCCTACGAGGGCTACGAGGTCAGCGTGGCCCACGACGGCCTCTCGGGGCTGATGGCCGCCCGCGACCAAACCCCCGATCTGATCATTCTCGACTGGATGATGCCGGGGCTGACCGGGGTTGAGGTCTGCCGCCGCCTGCGCCAGACCGGCACCGCCACCCCGGTGATTTTGCTCACCGCCAAAGATGACGTCAGCGATCGCGTTGAAGGCCTCGATGCCGGGGCTGACGACTACGTGGTCAAACCCTTCAGCATCGAGGAGTTGCTGGCCCGCGTGCGCGCCCACCTGCGCCGCAGCGAACCCCAAGATGCGGAAATACTAATCTTTGGCGACCTCACCCTTGATCGCCGCAGCCGCGAAGTGCGCCGGGGCCAGCGCCCCATCGAGCTAACCGCCAAGGAGTTTGACCTGCTTGACTACCTGATGACTAACCCCCGCCAGGTGCTCACCCGCGATCGCATCCTCGAACAGGTCTGGGGCTACGACTTTATGGGCGACTCCAACATCATTGAGGTCTACGTGCGCTACCTGCGCCTCAAGCTCGAAGCCGAGGGCGAGAGCCGCCTCATCCAAACCATGCGCGGCGTCGGCTACGTGCTGCGCGACTAGCACGGGGGCGGTTCTTGGGTTTTGCCAGACACCGGACACCGGACACCGGACACCGGTCACCCGCAGCCAACACCTCACCCCGTTTCAGGCCATAAAAAAAGACCCGGCGTTGGCCGAGCCTAAGGATGCGAGTCAGGTGCGAACCGCATTGCAACAATGCATGGCGGGTTCACTGTCATGATGGCCGCTGGGGCGATCGCCGTGGTTAATCACCGGTTAAGTTGACCTGAATCTTAGCTGAGTAGAGATTTGAATTGCCCTAGCGGCTGACACAGCTAAATGGGTGACGTATCGTGGCCTTGACCCAACCGAGTGCGGCATCAAGTCATGCCTGTCATCCTGGCCTAGGCCTCCAGGTTCTCTTCAATATGCTCAGAGGGCAGCACTTCGCGGGTCG